>NZ_KV788471.1:0-135781 GCF_001807295.1 Corynebacterium sp. HMSC06C06 | reverse complement strand
ACTAGAAGTGGTGCAACGACGGTCTGAACCCAAGCAGGCTTTAAAAACAACAAAATGGCGGTCCAGAAGACGGGCCGCCATTTTAATATTTAGCTATTGAGCTTTGAGTTCTCCAAGTACTACTTGATGAATGGGTTTACGATCTCCTGGGTGATATCCAGGGTGCCGTGCTCGATGTAGTACATTCCGAGGAACATGGCGGTAACCAGAACGAATGCGAAAAGCATGTTAGGGATCCACTGGACAAACACGGAAACCCAGCCGTCAGCCTTGTCACGTGCAGCTGCTTCGCGCTGTTCCTGTGCCTCGTATTCGTTCATAATCCGTTGTTTCCTTTCACTGCGCCTGAAACCGCTAGGCACACTCCGCCTAGCAAGAGAAATCACTGCGGATAACTTTAGCAGTAGATCGTTATGAATTCGTAGTTATCCACCGTTTTATTGACACCGAATTGGCAAGATTTACACTCCGGGGTCTTCATTGTTCTCTAACGCCTCCACGAAGGCGTCCCTATCAGCGAACATACGGTTTATATCTGCCTCTGCGCCGACTATCCAGTGGCCCGATTCCTCGTCGAAAGTAATCGCGGCATCAGGATACTTGTCGAGGGCTTCCTCCATCGCAGCGGACTCCGCTTCAGAGGCAGTGCCATTCAGGTGCGACTCGGGATCTCCTAGCCCGTCTAGGACCGCAACGTTATAAATCGGGTACTGCGACTTGGGATGCTCAAAGAGCTCTTGCCCCATCATGGTGATTCCTCCCTTAAATGGTGATTGCCCCACAAAACACTAAAGCAGGTAAGAGCCTGCTGAGATAACTAATTCTTTTCATCCACGGTGCACCTGCCATGCAGCAGTTCGTCCGGAACGAAGCCGTCATACCCAGGCACGTTGTTGACTGCGAGAATTCCCTGGAAGAAACTAACAAGGGATGGAATGTCCTTCTCGTTGAGATGGTCAAAGACTATGCGGCGCACAGACTCTACGTGTTCGGGCACGGCGCGTTCAAGACGCTCAAGGCCCTCATCGGTAATACGAACGATGACGCCTCGCGCATCACCGACGCTCTTGGACTTTGTGACCAAACCACGCTTTTCCATACGCGTCACTTGGTGGGAGGTACGTGAACGGTCCCACTCCAAGTCCGCGCAAAGCTCACGCAAACGCAGCTCATTGCCTTCTGCCTCGGAAAGTGCAACGAGAACGGCGAACTCTGACATTGAGACCTCGCCCCCAGCCATGAGGGTTTCCTCCATGCCGCGGTTAATCTTGCGAATAGAACCGAGGATGAGGCGCCACAGCTCTTGCTCTTCTTCGTTTAGCCACCGAGTTTCTGTAGTCATGTCAACAACTTTACACATTCGTTTAGGTATTAGAAAGCTATCCCTTTAGCGCTTCTATATCCAGTTCTACCCTGCTGGGTACACGTGCATATCGCTGTGGCATGCATGTTAACACCAATACTTGGGAGTGCTTGGCCACTTGAGCAAACAACGTGGCCATAAGGTTGAGTCGAGTCGAGTCGGTAGATCCAAGAGCATCGTCAACAATAACGGGTACTCCGTCATCTTGCACCAATCCCGCTATTGCAAAGCGCGTAAGAATGGCCATCTGTTCCTTGGCCCGCCCGAGAGGGAACCAAGATCTACGGTCTGACCATCGCGGCTGCGCGCCGTGACCACAAGCTCCTCAGAAAGTTCGAAATCCACGTCGCCACCGAAAACCTTACGGGCGAGCCCGTTGAGCTTGGTGACGAAGGGTTGCGCGTAGCGCTGACGTGCCGCATCGCGGTGCATGAGCAAGAGCTCCCGCAGGTATCGCGCTGCGTTGGCACGCTTTTCCACCGCGGCCAGCACTTCCCGAGCAATCTCCAGTTCTGCGTTCGCAGATTCGAGCCGTTCCGCCACGCCCGAGTGCATCTCGATGCGGCCGGAGTATTCACGCATATCACCATCCGCATCGTGCACGGTGTTGTGCAGGCTCCGGACCTCTTCCTTAACCCCCTCATAAAGCGCAAACACAGTATCGACGTCCACGGCGCTAAGTTCGGCCAAGACTCCGCGTTGCCGGGTGAGCTTCTCCTCCGCCGCTGCAACCGCAGAGTCCAGCGCCGCGTCCGTTGCCACTTCCCTAGCCTTCTGCAGCGCTGCGTCGGCTGAATCATGATGTTCGACGGCCGCCTCATGACGAGCCTGGGCACCGGCCAACACCGCTGCTGTCGAACTGTCCCGGTACGGAGCAAGTTCCTTCTCAGCGCCGGTTACAGCAACGCGTGCTGCCTCCTCTGCTGCCTCCGCATCCACCAAAGAAACTTGGTCCTGCTCGCCCTGTTCCTCCAGCTCTGCTACCCCTTCAAAGCTGTCCGCTTGGGCCGCATATCGGGCTTCTAGCTCGCCCAAATCATCGGCGCCAAGAGCAGCCTTAAGCTCCCGCTGTGCCTGCTCCACGGCACTGCGCAAACGCTGGTACTCGTCGTTTTTCGCGCGGGCTTCCTCGACCGACTCGCAGCCGGCCGCATCCAAAAGTTCCGCGAGCCGGGCCCGCACATGTTGCAGGGTATCTTCTGATGCCTCACCTGCACCAGCTTGATACGTCGCGCGCAACGCGCCGAACTCGAAGGCCATTCCGTCGCGCAGCTGAACGGTGTCGTCGCTGGCGTCGGCAGAAGGCACATTTCGCTCTTCACCGTCGACGACGAAGGCGCCCTCACCGCTAAACACGAGCTTGGCAGCGGCAGCGGCGTGAACCCGTTCCTGGACGGTTACCTCAGTGGCTGCTTGTTCAAGCGCGCGCAGATCGCCCACCTCAGGCGCCTCGGCAAGTTGGCTGCGGCGGCGCTTGAGCTCAGCGTCGAGTTCCTTTAGCCCCGCAAGGCGCTGCCGCAACGCCTCCCACTGCTTTTTCTCATGGTAGCGGCGCGCAAGCTGCAGTTGCTTGCGGGCAGCTTCATAAGACTTCTGTGCCTCGGCGAGCTTGCCTGCAAGCTGCTCACGGACTTCCTCTTCCTGCGCGGTGCTCAGTTTAAGCTCCTCGACCTTGGCCGCCAAGGCCTCGACTGCCTCTGCTGCGCTTGCCACGTCCTGTGCCATCGCGCGGCGCCGCTCCACGGCCTCGCGTGCAGTCTCCAGTTCCGCCTCGACACGGGAAAGCTCTGCTTTTTGAGCCTCGATCTTCTCCAGTGCTGCTCTAGCCTCCGCGACCTCAGTTTCGCGCTGGGCGAGTTCTGTCTCAGCGGCCGGCAAAGCCTGCTCAGCCTCCGCCTTGGCTTGCTGGGCAGCTTCGTGTTTGATCACGACGTCGTCAAGTTGGCGTAATGCCTGCTCAGCATCTTGTTGCACGGACTCGGCCTCGCTCACCCGGGTCTGCGCGTCCTTGTATTCCTTGGCCGGCGCCCCGGTCCGTGCGGTGAAGTACTTCTCGTATTCCTTCTGTACTCGCGTGATGAGCTCGGAGTCCTCGGCCACAGCGGTGTCCATCCCGGAAGCAGATTCCAGCGCACTGGTCACCGATGGAATGCCGACCGCAGCCACGCCGGAACCTAGGTCATCCTGGCGCAGGAAGAGGGCGTCGAGAAGCTGGCGATCCAGATGCTCTGAGAGGATTCGGTCGAGCTCGTCATCGGCCGCGCCGCCGGTAAATTGCGCGGGGCGTGGTTCAAGAAGGTGGAGCTCAGAGATCTTCTTCTTCAGCCACCGCTTGTGAATGCGGAAGCGATATGGGCCCACGGTCGCCTCAAGTCTGACCTCCGGTGATGCATCGCGATGCACCGGCTTGAGCGCCTTAATCTTCTTCGAGGCGCCCGAGTGCTTCTCCGTCAGTACGGTGTCAATGGCCTCAACGATGGTGGACTTTCCGGCCTCGTTCTCGCCGTGGATGACCACCACACCTGTTTCCGGAAGCTCGTCGACGCGCAAGTGCTCAACGCCGCGGACGTTGTGGATCTCAATGGAGTGAAGTCGCATCATAGCCTAGGCCTCCTTTGCGGTGAGTCGGAACAACAGGTTGGCGGCATCACGCGCAACCGGGTCATCAAGATTGCCTACCAGGTCGGCCAAGGCGTCGGCGGCAAATCCATGCAGGTCAAGGTTGGCCAGCTCCTCCTCCGACGGGGCAAGGTGCAAATCCATGGTGCGCTCACGCGGGCGCAGCGAGGCAAACACCGGCTCCAGATCCGCCAGTCCCTGCTCGAGCCGCGCCTGCGCCTCCAGCCCCACGGTGCCGCGCAAGCCATATTTCACAGCCGTGCGCCTCTTGTACGGCAGCTCATCGACTTCCTTCAAGAAACGCTCCACGTCTTCCATGGAGTTCACGTCGGCCTCCAGCGCCCGGAAGTGCCAGCGGCCCACGCGATGCTTGACGACGTCGACCTCTCCCCCGTCGACCGTCACTATCAGCGCATTGCCTGAGTCACGCTCGCGGTCATCAAAGGCGGTGGTCTCAGGGCTGCCGGAGAACCATACCCGGCCGCTTGAGCCCAGCTCCTGCGTGGAGTGGGTATCCCCGAGGGCCAAGTAATCAATGACGCCCGCCTCGATTTGTTCCTCCACGAAGCGCAGATCGATGACGTCCGCTTCCGAATCGCGCGCCTCGACCTGGCCGTGACCTACCGCAATACGCACGCCGTCGTATGGCTCCAGCGGGGCAAGCGCCTCGCGCACCAAGTCATAGTTGGCCCGCTTGGTCAGATACGGGGCGCCAACGATTTCTACTCCAGGACGAAACTCAATGGGTGCAAAGTCCGCGATGACGTGAACATTGTCAGCAAATGGCTTGCGCAACACCGAATCAGCCACGAGTGGATCGTGGTTGCCGGGCAAGAGGTAGACCGGCACCGGCAGGTTGCGGAAGGTCTCCTTCGCGCGGCTCAACGTGTTCTTGCTCAACGCATTATGCTCGAAGACATCACCGGCCACGACGATGAACTCCGCGCCCGTCTCGCGCGCCAGCTCGCCAAGACGCACCACGGACTCCATGCGGTCGTCGTTAAAGCGTGCCTGGGCTTCCCCCTCCAGAAACCACCGCGTCATGCCTAACTGGAAATCAGAAGTATGAATGAACTTGACCATGAGTTTCCCCCTTTTAAGAATCAGTGCGTCAGATGATAGTAGAGGTCCTCGACATCAGAGACCGCTCGAAGCAAATCTATGTTCGTATGGCTTACTGCACGCATGGCTTTTCGCAGCAACTCTGGGTCCGAATCATCCACGGCCGGCGCCACCTTTGGCCGCGGCATATCGGGCAGTTGCCGCCCGCCCCAGAACAGCTCATTGCGCTCCTCGGTAGAAAGCCCCGCTCCAGCAAAACTATCCTCCGAGACAGCCTTGGCCTGTTCCATCACGGACTGCTCAAGGCGTCCAAAGTCGAGCCCACGCAGGGCAAAGACGACGGAGGAATCCGCGTCGATGCGGGTAGCCAAGCGGTCCGCCACCGCGATCACGTGCTTACACACGTACTCCGGGTCCGGGCAGGTGCAGGAAAAGCGCATGTCGCTTGGGTCCTCAGCGATGAGGATGTCGAGCGCTTCCTCGCTAAGCAGGCCGTCGCGCGCATTAGCAATGGAGTTCGGCGTGCGGGCAAACATCTGGCTCAGCGTCGCGATGTCATCATTAGTGCGATACGGCACCTGAATGAGGACGGTGAAGGGCTCGTTCTGCGAGCCTGCCACCTTGCCGTGAACGGCACCGTTGCGCACGTCCAGGCCCACAACATGACCGCCAGTTGCGTATTGCCGGCCGCGCGTAATGCGCCCGCTGTCCGCGTCCTTGTTCACAAAGGACACGATGCGCGTGGCAGCCGGAGACATGCTGTGCACGCGCGAGACGCGGCCTACCTCCTCCGGAGAGGTCACGCGTTTGCGCGCACCAAAGTTGGCGTAGATGACGTTATCTTCTGAGCCCTTGCCGGAATTACCCGAGGTATAGCGCGCCATTAGTCAGCCTCCTTGTAGCTCATCAACTGGGCCAGCTGCTCGGGATCGAGTTCCGTGAGCCAGCCCTCGCCCTCGCCCACCACGGCGCCAGCAAGATGCATCTTGCCGTCGAGGATGTCCTGAATAGACTCCTCCAAAGTACCGGCGGTGATCATCTTGTACACCTGCACGTTGCGCTGCTGACCAATGCGGAACGCGCGGTCGGTGGCTTGGTTCTCCACGGCCGGATTCCACCAGCGGTCCATGTGCACGACAATCGACGCCGCCGTCAGGTTCAGGCCCGTGCCACCCGCCTTGAGCGAGAGAATCATCGCCGGCGGGCCGTCCGGGGATTGGAAATCTTCCACCATCTGGTCGCGTTTGTTCTTGGTCACGCCACCGTGCAGGAAAGGAATCTCGCGTCCTAACTGCTGGGTGAGATAAGGCTGCAAGATGTCACCGAATGCCTTGTACTGCGTGAACACGAGGATGCGCTCCTCAGACTCAATCGCCTGGTCCACGATCCGCATAAGCTCCTCGACCTTGCCCGAGCGATGCTTGCCCTTCAATGTGACCGAGGAACCGTCGCCCAGGTAGTGCGCCGGATGGTTACAAATCTGCTTGATGCGAGTCAAAGACGCTAACACCAGGCCGCGCCGCGACATGCCCTCGCGTGTCTCCAGTGCCTTTTGCACGTCGTCGACAAGCGCCTTGTACAAGGCCGCCTGCTCGGGGGTCATCGCGACGGTGATGATCTGCTCGGACTTCTCCGGCAGGTCATCGATGATATTCGGGTCCGTCTTCAGGCGACGCAAGATAAACGGCGCGGTAAGCAGGCGCAGGCGCTCGGCCATGGTGTCGTCGTTCTCGCGCTCGATGGCCTTGGCAAAGTGATTGCGGAAGAAGGACGCGCTGCCCAGCACGCCAGGATTACAGAAGTCCAGGATGGAGCGCATCTCAGAGAGGCGGTTCTCCACCGGCGTGCCCGTTAGCGCAATACGGTGGCGCGACGGCAGCGAACGCACGGCTTTCGACGAGCGCGTGGCCGCGTTCTTGATCGCCTGCGCCTCGTCGAGCACCACGCGGTCCCACTCGATCTTGCCCAGCGTGAGGAAGTCGCGTCCCACGGTGCCATAGGAGGTAATGACGAGGTCTGCGGACTCGGCGGCCTTGACCAGCTCTGTCTCTTTAAGTCGGTTCGAACCATGTTGGACCAGCACCTTCAGGTGCGGGACGAACTTCGCGGCCTCGCGCGCCCAGTTGCCCACCACGGAGGTAGGCGCCACCACGAGGGTGGGCTTGACCTCGGGGTTATCTTGATGCTCGACAGCAAGCAGGGTTAGCAGCTGCAGGGTTTTTCCCAAGCCCATGTCGTCGGCCAGCACCGCGCCAATATTGTTGCGGGACATCCAATAAAGCCAATCCACGCCGCGCCGCTGGTACTCGCGCAGCTCGGCATTGACGGTTTCTGGAATCTCGATGCGCGCGGGTGCCACGGTGTCCATGCCGCCCAGCAGCGAAGCGTGCCACGTCGAGCCGGTGAACTCCACCGGTTCTTCAGCCATGGATTGCAAGGCCAGCTCGCGCAGCTCCGCCACGGAAACCTGCGCGGTCTCACCGTCGTTGAACTCTTTGAGCCGTTTTTCGACGTCCGCCACCAACGCCTGCCAGCCCGGTTGCTCCAGCTTCCGCGCCATCTCTGCGGCAGCGGCCAGGCGCTCGAGCTCCTTCTGTTTGCGCTTGCGAGCCGTCTCCGCGAGCTTGTCCATATACTCCGAGATCTTGGACAGCGCCTGCGTGTCAGCCATGACCCATTCGCCGCGGAGGCGAATAAGCCCGGACTTAGACTGCACCAGCTGGCGCATCTCTTCTTCGCTCAGATCGGTGTCGCCTACGGACAGGTGCCAGTCATATTCCACCAGCTTGTCCATGCCCAAGTGCGCCTTGGTAGAGCCCTCAGCGGGATCGCGGACCTCGCGGGTCTCCAGCTTGGCCTTGGTCTCCATGTGCGCCCATGCCTTGGGCAGCATGACGGTAAAGCCAGCCGCCTTGAGTGCGGACACGTCCTTGGCGATGAACTCCACCAAATCATCAGTGCCCAGGAATACGTCCCAGTCACCCGCGTCATAGTCAGGGATTCCGGAGGACTCGCGCAGGCGCGGCGCCAAGGTCAGAGCCTTGCGCTGTGAGTTCCGTAGCTTTTCCACGCTGCCCCTATCGAGCTGATCCAACACGATGGGCTGTGGTGCGTCGGTGCCGGAGCGCACCTGCACGCGAATCGGCCACACTGAGGTCTCAGGGTCCTCATCCTTGGGCGGCTCCTCCACAATGAAGACGAGCTGCAGGTCCACCGAGGTAATCGAGTCTTTCCACTCGTTGAGGCCGCGCAGCAGCTGCGCACGACCCTTTTTCACTGGCGACGTCGTCAGCATCGCCTGCGCAAAGTCGTGCCACGGTGCCGGGCGCGGGGCGTCGGCAAGCGGGCGTAAAACCATAAACGCAATCCAGTGCGTCAGCTCATCCGCCATGTCATCGGACAAGGCCCTGTTATTAATTGTCAGAATGCCAGGCGCCGCCGCGAGCATCTCCGCGAGCCAGCCACGCTCACCCAAACCAGAGGCCAGCTGCCACATGGGGTACCACTCGCCTGCCTGGTAGGCCAAGCGGATCGTCACGCGTCCGGCACGCACAAACTTGCTAAGCCCACGGTAGACGCGAATAAGCCACAGCAGGTCTGGGGCGATGGTTGCCTTCTGCTCGGGCGTGGCGGCCTGACTTAGGGAATCGAGGAACTCCAGCTTGGCCAGAGTGGCCACGGCCTCCTCGGGCGCAAACATCGCCATGGGCACCATGAGGGAGACGTCCTTGCCCTTGGGCGTGCGCAAGGAAACCCGCGCTCGATTACGGAAGGATTTCTTGCCCAAAATTGTTTCGACTGCCTCAGGAAAGGTCCCTTCGGGAACGGCGGAAGGCATAACAATTTTGTGCCCTTCTACCTGCTCAATCCATAGACTAAGTCCCGAAACTGGGAGCCACAGGCCATGGATAAGGTAAGAAGCCATAGCTGCCAGTCTAGCAGCGCACCATTTGGGGGCATGTTTTGAGGTTTTCGAGCAATTATTGCCGCCGAACGCAATCGTTATCTCCTCGTTATAACTTTGCGTTTACACTGTTAAAACATTACAACCAGCTGTGCGCAGGGCGACTTCTTGCCAACAAATCCCCAGAAAAGCATTGGGTTGTTACCCACGTCTCGTTAACGTGGGATGGTCCTACTCTCAAACTACGAGGAGAAATCAGTGCAAGATTCCACCTGGTACGTCGTGGCGATGATTATCTATCTGCTCGCGATGGCCGCCATCGGTTTCTGGAGCTACAAGCAAACAGATCAGTATGACGACTATGTTCTCGGCGGCCGTGGGTTGCACCCGTTCGTTGCAGCATTGTCTGCTGGCGCATCCGACATGTCCGGCTGGCTGCTCATGGGCCTGCCCGGCGCCCTGTTCCTGACAGGCATGTCTGAGCTATGGATGGCCATCGGCCTACTGGTTGGCGCATGGGCCAACTGGAAGTGGGTGGCGCCGCGTCTGCGCTCTTACTCTGAGATTGCCGGCAACTCGATTACGGTGCCGTCCTTCTTCGAAAACCGCCTCCACGACAAGTCCCGTCTGCTGCGTGTTCTTTCCGCGGCGATCATCATCTTCTTCTTCACCTTCTATGTCTCTTCGGGCATGGTCTCGGGTGGCCGCTACTTCGAGTCGACCTTCGGCGGCGACTACCTCGTCGGCATGCTCATCGTCGCGGCAGTGACGGTGTTCTACACCTTCGTGGGCGGCTTCCTTGCTGTTTCCTACACCGATACCGTGCAGGGCTTGCTCATGTTCGCTTCTCTCATCATCGTCCCGATTATGGCCATCATGGCCTTGGACGACCCAGGCCAGATCTTCAGCTTCGCCGCTAACAATCCCTACGCCACGGGCGGTGTGATTGAGAACCCCAACTACTTCTCGCTCTTCTCCGGTGTTTCTGCCGCGGTCATCATCGGCAACCTGGCGTGGGGCCTGGGCTACTTTGGACAGCCGCACATCATCGTGCGCTTCATGGCACTGCGCAAGCCTTCCGACGCCCGCGCCGGCCGCTTCTACGGCATCGGCTGGATGCTGCTTTCCCTGATCGGCGCCGTCTTCGTTGCGCTGGCCGGCACGGTTTTCTTCACCCAGACCAACCACTCCATTACTGACCAGGAAAACTACGAGACCATCTTCCTGGACATGGCGCAGGTCATGTTCCACCCACTGTTCGCAGGCCTGGTTCTGACTGCAGTTCTGGCAGCGATCATGTCCACCATGTCCTCCCAGATGCTCGTGGTTTCCACCTCGCTGATTGAGGATCTGTTCCTCATCTTCGCAAAGAAGAAGCCATCCCAGGACGTGCTGATCAACCTCTCTCGCACTGCGGTTGTGGGCATCGCAGTCATCGCGGCAGTCCTGGCGATTAATCCTTCCGATTCCATCCTGGGCTTGGTCGGCTTCGCTTGGGCTGGCTTCGGTTCCGCATTCGGCCCGCTGGTGCTGCTGTCCTTGTACTGGAAGCGCCTGAACTCCACCGGCGCGATTGCCGGTATGGTGACCGGTGCCATCGTGGCTATCGGCTGGGGCATGTCGCCACTTTCCGACGCCCTTTATGAGCTCGTCCCAGGCTTTGCCACCTCCCTTATCGCCACGGTTGTGGTCTCCTTGGTCACCAAGGCTCCAGAGCCAAAGGTCATGGCCGAGTTCGAGGAAGCCTCCAAGCTTGCCAAACTGGTGGAAGAAAACAAGAACTTAGACTTCGAGCAACTGCTGAGCAGGTTCAGAAGTAACTTCCCCCCCCACAAGCTTCTATAGCCACGGAACCGCGCACCTGTCCGCTTCAGTCTAAATAGTGCATGAAGCACTATTATCTGGCCGGGCTGTGCGCGGTTTCTGCGTTGTGGGCCCTCAATTTCTGGGCTCCGGGGCCTCCCCTGGGCGTGAGCACTACCCCGGAGCGCGTGCGCATCTTGGGCTACGACCGCGAACTCTTCGGCGGCTGGCTGCCCTCCACCAAGGACACTGTTCGCGCTGCACAGACGACGCCAATGGGGCTTGCGGATCCGTACTCCGGGCTGCACAATCCCCCGGCCGTGGAAATCGACCACGTCTTTCCGCTCTCGGCGGCGTGGGACATGGGGGCGTGGGGTTGGGATAATAAGCGCAAGGCGGAGTTTGCCAACGATCCTTTGAACCTCGTGGCCACGGACAAGGCCTTGAACCAAGCAAAGTCTGACTCTTTGCCCTCTGAGTGGCTCCCGCCTGCTAACCGATGCGACTACGCGCGGCGCTTGGCTGCAGTCGCGCGCAAGTATGAATTAGCGCTACCCGCTGCAGATGTACGCACGATGCGGCGGCAATGTCGGTTCGATTTCCGGCTGCCCAATGGCTAGACTGCCTGTGAACCCCATGACTTTGTGAAAGGCATCCATGTCTAGTTTTCTGATCATTCTTCACGTTCTCGCTGCAGTCTTGCTCATCGGTCCGGTGTGCGTTGCTACCTCTGCATTCCCCGGCCAACTGTTAAACGCGGCAAAGGGCGATCAGGCTGGTAGCGGTGCGACACGCGTTCTGCACAACATCACCAACACTTACGGCTACATTTCCGCTATTGTGCCGGTGCTGGGTATCGCGGTGTTCCTGACTGACCTGGCTGCATATAAGTCCGATATTCAGTTCCACATTGCAATCCTGCTCGCCGTCATCGCATGGTGCCTGCTCTTCTTCCTAATCATCCCGAAGCAGAAGAAGGCCGTCGCCGCACTCGAGGGCGCTGGCGCTGTTGACATGGAGGGCACGAAAAAGCAGCTGTCTGCTTTCTCCGGCATCTTCAACTTGCTCTGGATGATCTGCGCAATCCTGATGTTCATCTAGGACACCCAAGCACTCAAGCCGCGGTCTTCGGACTCGCGGCTTTTCGCGTTTTCCGGTAACTCCGCGCCTGGTCCGGGTGCCCTCCCTTCCCTAGGAAACCCAGACCTAGATGCCCAGACCTGGATGCCCAGAACCCCAGCTCGCCATCCGAGCACCAACCACGGCCACGATCCGCGACCTCAGGCTCTGGGTTTCCAAGGTTGTTGTTTTAGAAAAGAGCCCGCTACACAGCTCCGATTATGCGCAGCAAAAAGCGCCACCTCCCCTGTTTCGGGGAAGGCAGCGCCTTCGTCAGCTCACGTTTCTAGTCGCGCCAGGCGCCACGGCGGTCATCACGGCGTCCATGTCCGCCACGGTCGTCGCGGTCACGGTAAGCACCACGGCCACGGTCGTCACGGTCACGGTAACCACCGCGACCACGGCCGCCGCGGTCATTGCGGTCGCGGTAGCCACCACGGCGGTCGTCACGACGTCCGCCACGGTCACCGCGGTCATCGAAGTCACGGCGCGGCGGGCGGCCAGTGTCCTTTGCGATGTTGATCAACTGACCAGAAATGCGGGTGTCCTTCAGACGGTCCAGCACGGCCGGGTCGAGGTTCTTCGGCAGGTCAACCAGGGTGTGGCCCACCGCAATGGTGATGCGGCCGAAGTCCTTGGAGGACAGGCCGCCCTCGTTTGCCAGAGCACCAACGATGGCACCCGGGCGCACGTTCTGGCGCTTGCCCACGTCCAAGCGGTAGGTCTCAAAGTCGCCATCCGGACGGCGCGGGCCACGGTCGCGGTCACGGAAGCCGCCACGTCCACCGCGGTCACCACGGTCGCGGCGATCCCCACGATCAAAGCGGTCACGGTCACGGCGGTCGCGCTTCGGCGCTGGCTGTTCCTTGAGCAGGAAGTCCTTGCCGCCCTGCAGCTGCACTGCGAGTGCCGCAGCAATATCGTCCATCGCAACGTTGTTGGCAGCGGAGTACTCGCGAACCATATCGCGGAAGAACTCGAACTGCTTATCGCCTAAGGACTCGCCGATCTTGGCCAAGAACTTTTCCTTGCGCTTCTCGTTGACTGCGTCAGCAGAAGGCAGGTCCATTTCCTCAAGGCGAGCGTTGGTCACGCACTCAATGGAGCGCAGCATGCGGCGCTCACGCGGGGTCACGAACAGGATTGCCTCACCAGTACGTCCTGCACGGCCGGTACGGCCAATGCGGTGAACATAAGATTCGGTGTCGTTCGGGATGTCGTAGTTAACCACGTGGGTAATGCGGTCAACGTCAAGACCACGTGCTGCAACGTCGGTAGCCACGAGGATGTCCAAGCGGCCATCCTTGAGCTGGTCAACGGTGCGCTCACGCTGCTGCTGGGCGATATCGCCGTTGATGGCAGCAGCATTGTAGCCGGCGTCGCGAAGCGAATCTGCAACCTCTTCGGTCTCGTGCTTCGTACGGCAGAAGACGATGATTGCGTCATACTCGATGACCTCGAGAATGCGGGTGAACGCATCCATCTTCTGACGGTGCGGGGTCAAAAGGTAACGCTGAGTGATGTTGTCGTTCGTACGACGCTCGGATTTAACAGTAACCTCAGCAGGATCGTTGAGGTACTGCTTGGACAGGCGGCGAATCGAGTTCGGCATGGTTGCCGAGAACAGCGCGACCTGCTTCTCCTCAGGAGTGTCTTCCAGAATGCGCTCAACGTCTTCCTGGAAGCCCATGTTCAGCATCTCGTCGGCCTCATCGAGGACCAAGAAGCGCAGCTGGGAAATGTCCAGGGAGCCCTTCTCCAGGTGGTCGATGACGCGGCCCGGGGTGCCGACGATGATCTGTGCGCCACGGCGCAGACCAGAAAGCTGAATGCCGTATGCCTGGCCACCGTAGATGGGCAGCACCTCGATGCGGCCTAGGTGGTCAGCAAAGGACTGGAAGGAGTCTGCGACCTGCAGGGCAAGCTCACGCGTGGGCGCGAGGACGAGCGCCTGTGGGTGGCGGACTTCTGGGTCAACCTGGGATAGAACCGGCAGCGCGAAAGCTGCGGTCTTACCGGTACCCGTCTGGGCGAGGCCCACGACGTCGCGGCCTTCCATCAAGATCGGGATGGTCTGTTCCTGAATTGGGGATGGCTGGGTAAAGCCGACCTTCGCAACCGCCTGCTGAACTTCTTCTGGCAGGCCGAGAGTTGCAAACCCCTGGGAATTGTCGTTGGCTGAAGTATCTTCAGCGCCGGTGTCCTCAGGGTTATTCGCAGCCCCGGTGGTTTCAACGTCACCTTGCGAGATTTCCTGAGATTCCGACTTATTGAATTCTTCCGGCTCGTTTACGCCGCCGGTGGCGTTATCGGTAATGCTCATTGCTCGTCCCACAGTACGTTAAACATTGCGCATTAGCTATTGAACGAGCTAAACCCATTCGAAAGGTGTGCACAAACACATAGACCAGCGAGGCTCCGAACGGTCACACAACCCCGCTGTGGCAGGCGATTTACACACGCAGCTTACCGACGCCACCTGCCAGGGCGCCGTCGTTTCCAACGTCTTGGAGGCCCACGAGGGCTTGAACGATGAGGGAACAGTACAATCGCCCGCATGACCCACCGCGCGCGAACTGTTGGACCGCTGCTTGCTCTTGTCTTAGTTGGCAGCGGGTGTGCTTCTGCGCCGGAGAATTCCCCCGCCCCGCAGGACGCGCCGGCGCAACAACTCAGCTATGTGGCACTTGGTGATTCTTATGCGTCGATGGGAACGCGCCACGGCCCACACTCGGGGCCACGGTGGTGCGAGCGCGCCACGGACAACTACCCCACCAAGCTGCAAGAGCTCACCGGGATGCAGCTCAATGACCTGACGTGCCAGGGTGCATTGACCGATCATGTGCTGGGGCCGCGGGCGGATTTTCCGCCACAAATCGATGCGGTGGATTCGACGACGGATGTGGTGACGTTGTCGATTGGCGGCAACGACGCGGGATTCGGCGTTCTGACCAGCTGCGCCATGAACACCAGTGGCCTCAACTGCGCGGAGCTACACGGGGTGGAAATCGACGCCGCGCTGGCCGCGCTGCCCGCGAAGTTGGACGGCGTCTACCGGGAGTTGGAGCGGCGCGCGCCACGGGCCAAGGTGTTTGCCACGGGATATATGCCGTTGCTTGCCGACGCCGACACCGGGGCAACGTGCCCTGAAATCGCCAAGGTCAGTGACGTGGACCGGCTGTGGTTCACGCTGAAAATTTCACAAATCAACGTCGAGGTGGAAAAGGCTGCGCTGCGCGCCGGTGCGCAGTACGTGATGCCGCCTGAGATAGAGAAACACACCGGCTGCGCGCCCGCGGATCAACGCTGGGTTGATCTCGCGGGCACCGAAACTGGTGCGTTTCCGATGCACCCTACCCCGCTGGGGCAGGAGGAAATGGCCAAGACCATCGCGGCCTATCTCTAGAAGGCGCGTTTTCCTGCCACGTAGGTTCGCCACGTCATCGGCATGCCTGGGCGGTATGCCAGGTGGATGGCGCTGGGTGCGTCGAGGACGTGGAGATCGCCTGCCGCGCCTTCGACGATGGTGCCCTTGGCTGGGCGGCCTTGGGCGTCGACGCCACCGCCGACGTCGTGGCGACGCAAGGCTTGCGCGCCGCCATAGGTTGCGGCACGGATCGCCTCATCCAAAGAAAGGTGCTGCTGCAAGACTGCGGTGGTAACGCAGAAATTCATCGACGAAGTGTACGAGGTGCCCGGGTTGAGGTTCGAGGCGATGGCCACGGTTGCACCGGCATCGAGCAGACGCCGGCCCGGTGCGAGGGGCTCACGGGTAGACAGGTCGCAGGCAGGCAGCATGGTGGCCACGGTGTTCGAGGAAGCAAGCGCCTCGACGTCCGCGTCGCTGAGGTAGTTGACGTGGTCGACGGATGCTGCGCCCAGTTCGACCGCGAGCGCCACGCCGGGGCCTTCGCCTAGCTGATTGCCGTGCACGCGAACGCCAAGGCCACGCTCGATGCCGGCGGCCAGGACGCGGCGAGACTGCGCCTCGTCGAAGGCGCCGCGCTCGCAAAAGACGTCAATCCACTGCACATACGGGGCGACGCCGTCGAGCATGGGGCCAACCACCTCGTCGAGGTATGACTCGGCCTGAGCTCCTGGCGGGACGAGGTGTGCGCCAAGGAAGGTAACGTCGTCGACGTGGCGGGAGGCCACCTGTGCGGCGAGAATCTCGGACTCGGTGTTAAGGCCGTAGCCGGTCTTGGTCTCCAGCGTCGTGGTGCCGCCCTTGTGAGCAGCCGCGATGCGGTCGATGAGGAGGGCTTCGAGGCGCTCCTCACCTGCCGAACGCGTGGCATCCATGGTGACAGCAATGCCCCCTGCTTGGTAGGTACCTCCACCCATACGAGCTTCGAATTCGGCGGAGCGATCTCCGTCGAAAATCATGTGGGTGTGCGAGTCCACCCAGCCCGGCAGGACGGCACGGCCGCCGAGATCGACGGCGTCGTCAGCCGCAGGTGCCTTGTCCGCCGGGCCCACCCAGGAGATGGTGCCGTCGGTGACCACAAGGGCGGCGTCGTTAAGCGTGCCCGCATCACTAACCGTGCGCAGTTCAGAGATTCCAGTAAACAGGGTGCTCATCGTCATTTTCGCTCCTAGTCGCGCGCCTTGAACTCCATTGGGATGCGTACGCCGCGCTCGTCGGCTACTTCTTTGGCGCGAGTGTAGCCTGCATCCACGTGGCGGATAACGCCCATGCCCGGGTCGTTGGTGAGCACCGCGCGCAGCTTGGCGGCGGCCAGCTCGGTGCCGTCGGCCACGGAGACCTGGCCCGCGTGGATGGAACGGCCCATGCCCACGCCGCCACCGTGGTGGAGCGAGACCCAGGTAGCGCCGGAGGAAACGGCAGTCATGGCGTTGAGCAGCGGCCAGTCGGCTACGGCATCGGTGCCGTCGAGCATGGACTCGGTCTCGCGGTATGGGGAGGCCACGGAACCGGAGTCTAGGTGATCGCGGCCGATGACGATTGGTGCGGAGACCTTGCCGTCGCGGACCAGCTCGTTGAAGAGCAAGCCAGCCTTGTGGCGCTCGTTGTAGCCCAGCCAGCAGATACGTGCCGGCAGTCCTTCGAACTCGACGTACTCCTCAGCGGCGTCGAGCCAGTTGTGCAAATGCTCGTTGTCCGGGAAGAGCTCCTTGAGAGCTTGGTCGGTGACCTTGATGTCCTCTGGGTCGCCGGACAGCGCTGCCCAGCGGAACGGGCCAAGGCCCTCGCAGAACAGCGGGCGGATGTAGGCCGGAACGAAACCTGGGAACTCGAAGGCGCGCTGGTAGCCGGCGTGACGAGCCTCGTCGCGGATGGAGTTACCGTAGTCGAAGACCTCAGCGCCTTCGTCCTGGAACTCCACCATGGCCTGGACCTGCGCTGCCATGGACTCGCGTGCCTTCTTGGTGAAGGTGGTCGGGTCAGCCTTGGCTTCGTTGTGCCAGTCCTCCACGGTGATTTCGGTTGGCAGGTAGGACAGCGGATCGTGCGCAGAGGTCTGGTCGGTGACCACATCTACGGTGAACTCGCCGGCACGCTGGCGGCGCAGTACCTCAGGGAATACTTCTGCGGCATTGCCCACGAGACCAACAGACAGCGGCCGCTTGTCCGCCTTCGCGGCAAGCACGAGTTTGAGAGCCTCGTCCAGGTCGGTGACAACCTCGTCGAGGTAACGCTTGGACTGACGGCGCTTGAGGCGGGTCTCGTCCACGTCCACGATGAGGCAAGCGCCGCCGTTGAGGGTGACGGACAGCGGCTGTGCGCCGCCCATGCCGCCGCATCCGCCGGTAAGGGTGAAGGTGCCGGCGAGGGTGCCGCCGAAGCGCTTGCGAGCGACAGCTGCGAAGGTCTCATAGGTGCCCTGCAGGATGCCCTGGGTAGCGATGTAGATCCAGGAGCCGGCCGTCATTTGGCCGTACATCATGAGGCCCTCGTCCTCGAGCTTGCGGAAGTGTTCCCAGTTAGCCCAGTCGCCCACGAGGTTGGAGTTGGCGATGAGAACGCGCGGTGCCCACTCGTTGGTCTTCCAAATGCCTACCGGCTTGCCGGACTGCACGAGCAGGGTTTCGTCGGACTCGAGATCCTTAAGGGACTCTACGATGGCATCGAAGGCTTCCCAGCTACGTGCGGCACGGCCGGTGCCACCGTAGACCACGAGGTCCTCGGGACGCTCGGCAACCTCTGGGTCGAGGTTATTCATGAGCATGCGCAGCGGGGCTTCGGTCTGCCAGGACTTGGCGGATAGTTCGGTTCCGCGCGGCGCGCGTACTTCGCGTGGTTGAGACATGGTGCGGATTCCTTTCGCTTGTGCTTTTCGACGCCCTCCCAAGCCCCCTAGGCCGGTATCCCGGGGCTGTCCCCGAGGGCTTGTTTAGCGTCACAAGTCACAAGTTACTGTGATTCATGCCTATGCAACAGGCCACAAAACCTCAGACTGTCTCGTATATGAGACTCGCTCGGCGTGGTCTACCATGTCCGCGCGGCGACCATCCGGGTACTGGTTGGCCGAAAACATCACCATGGGTGGATCGAAGGTGAGGTTTTGCCACTGGCTATAGGGCGCGATGTTTTCGCGCCCCTCACCGTCCACGCTAGAGACCCATCCAATAGGGCGCGGTACCGTGCTGGCTTTAAAAGGGGAAAACGGCAAGGGGTTGGGCTCAGATTGTGGGCGCCAAGAGATGGTCGCCATTTTAATCACGCAGCTTTCCAGTAGCATTCTCGACGGCTTCGACAAGCGCGCCCTCCTTGACCAGGCGCACCGTCTCTTCGATTTCCGGGGACAAATAGCGGTCCACACCTGGACCCTTGACAGTCTCGCGCAGCTTGGCGATTACCGCGCCGGTTCCTTTAGCCGGGGTGCCCTCGCGCATATCGATGGCGCGGGCGGCGGTGAGGATTTCTACGGCAAGCACACGCTGCAAACCATCGACGGACTTGCGCAGCTTGCGGGCTGCGGACCATCCCATGGACACGTGGTCTTCCTGCATGGCAGATGATGGAATGGAATCGGCCGAAGATGGGTTGGCCAGGCGCTTCAATTCGCTCACAATGCCGGCCTGGGCGTACTGGGCAATCATGTGCCCGGAGTCAACCCCGGGGTCGTCGGCAAGAAAGGCGTTCAGCCCGCGGTTGCGCGCCGGGTCCAGGAAGCGGTCGGTGCGACGCTCGGAAATCGAGGCCAAGTCCGCGGTGACAATTGCCAGGAAGTCAAGCGCATAAGCCACCGGCGCGCCGTGGAAGTTGCCATTGGAGACCACGCGGCCGTCCTTGGCCACCACCGGGTTATCCACAGCGGCGGCTAGCTCGCGTTCGGCCACCTGGGCAGTGTGGCTCAAGGTATCGCGGAAACCGCCGGCGACCTGCGGGGCGCAGCGCACGGAGTAGGCGTCTTGTACCTGATTCTTCTTGAACTCCTCGAGGGCCGATTCCAGGATCTCAGATCCCTCGGCCACCTGGAGGATATTCGCAGCAGCATCGGCCTGTCCTGGGTGCGGGCGCAGCTGCTGGAGGTCATCGGCAAAGACCACCAAGGTGCCGAGCAGGCCCTCCACTGTCATAGCGGTGGCAATATCGGCGGTCTTTGCGGCCGCGCGCAGGTCAGTAATGGCCAGGCATAGTTGGCCGAGCATTCCATCGGTGCCGTTGATGAGCGCTAGGCCCTCCTTCTCGCGTAGCTGCAGCGGCTCGATGCCAGCTGCGGCCAAAGCTTCGCCCGCATCCTGCAGCTCGCCGTTCACGCGTACCTCGCCCTCTCCCAACAGGGCCAGCGCACAGTGAGCAAGCGGCGCCAAGTCACCGGAGCAGCCCAGCGAGCCATACTCGCGCACCACCGGCACAATCCCGGCGTTCAAGGCCTTGGCATACGTTTCCACCACTACGGGGCGCACGCCGGTACGGCCGGTGCACAGGGTGGACAGGCGCAGCAGCATCAGTGCGCGGATGACTTCTTCTTCTACTTCCGGGCCGGTGCCCGCAGCGTGCGAGCGCACCAGCGAAAGCTGCAGCTGGGCGCGCATCTCTTCCGGGATATGGCGGCGAGCGAGCGCGCCAAAACCGGTGGAAATCCCGTAGACAGGGGTCGGATCCTGCGCGAGTTCTTCAATGCGCTCCCGAGTGGCGGCCACCTCTTCGAGCGCCTCAGGCGCAATCTCGACCTTCGCGCCATAACGGGCAACAGCAACGACGTCCTCGATGCTCAGCGCGCCGACATTTACGGTAACGGTGGTTGGGTAGGCGTTAGGCATGGCAAAAGCTCCTCTAAAAAGGGATCAATAATTTCGATGTGTCACGCGACAGCCTAACGCGATAAATGTATGCTACCTCACTTTTTGTGATTGCGGTACATTTTGGCCGCCACCTTGTCTGATACCTCCAACAAAGCTCGAATAAGGGCGTCTACCTTCACATCCGGCGTCCCTACCGGATACGTCACCGCCACCGCTGCCGCCGGACGCTCCAAGTGATCCAAGATAGGCACCGCCACAGAGGCCTGACCGCGGCTAATTTCTTCAATCTCCTGGTCCCACCCGCGTGCAGCTACCAAACGCAAGTGTTCTTTCAACGCGTTAAAGCCGCTACCTCCCGCAGTATCAAAGGCGGCGCGCACCTCCGCATCGGGCAAATGCGCCAGCATCACGCGCCCCGACGCCGTCTTATGTGCCTGCAGGCGCACCCCCACCTCAGTCACCAAGGAGGTAGCACCCGCCGCACGCACCTCCTGCAAATACAAAATTTCTGATCCGGCCATACGTGAGAGGTGCCCCGATCCACCCACCAGCGCCGCACACTGTTCCAAGTCCCGAGTGGCCATACGCACCAAGGGCTGCTGCGTCACATAGGCCGAAGCCATGGAATACGCGGCCAGCCCCAAGCCATACGTCTTATGCTCCGGCAAATGGACTACAAAACCAGCATCAACCATCTCCGCCAGCAGGTGGTACGTAGATGAGCGCGGCAGGTTAAGCTCTCCTTGAATGCGGGCGGCAGATATAGGGACGTCGATGGTGGACAAAAGCTTGAGGATCTCCATCGCGTGACGCGCCGCGGGGACTCTGTTGGTACTCACGTTTAGTGATTGTAGGCAGAGTTTCCTGTCACATTCCGCGGTTTTACCTAACATCGAAAACCATGAACACTGAAACAGCTGAACTTTTCACCCCCGCCCCCGAATGGTCCGGCCGCTCTGATGGCCCGGGCCCAGAGCACGCCCGCTGGCATAGCGTTATCAATCAGTCCGCCGCTTGCCCAGCCCCAGTCACTCTCCTGGGTTTTGCTTCCGATGAGGGCGTGCTGCGTAATGGTGGGCGCCAGGGTGCAGCCGCAGGCCCGGCTACACTGCGCTCCGCGCTCGGCTCCTTGGCGGTACACCATGAGCATGCGCTTGCCGACGCCGGCACGATCACCACCCAGGCCGATGACCTCGAGGGCGCCCACGACGCCCTTTCCGAAAAGGTGCAAGAACTCGTCGCGGCCGGCAGCCTACCCATCATCCTGGGCGGCGGGCACGAGACCGCCTTTGGCTCTCACCGCGGCCTGTATCGCGCGGTAGGCGCCACCAAGATCATCAATCTGGACGCCCATTTCGATCTGCGCCGCGCGGACCGAGCCACCTCCGGCACCCCGTTCAAGCAGATCGCCGACCTGTCTGACGACTTCGATTACACCGTGCTGGGTATTTCCCGCCCCAATAACACCGCGGTGCTTTTCAACGAAGCCGAATCGCTCGGTGTAGCCGTCACCCTGGACGAAGAGCTAGTCAACCTCACTCCCGCCGAATGCGGCGAGCTTGCCGCTCGTGCCACCGAGGGCAAGGACAAGGTTCACTTGTCCATCGACCTCGATGTCCTGCCAGCTTCTACCGCACCGGGCGTATCCGCCCCGGCATCTCTGGGCGTAAGCTATGAGCGCATCCGCGCCATGGCGGTGGCTATTGCGCAGACGGGAAAGCTGGCCTTGGTGGACGTCGTCGAGCTCAACCCCACCTTTGACATAGATAACCGCACCGCCAAAGCAGCGGCGCGGCTTATCGACGACATTGTCACGGCCCACCTCGCTAGCTAAACGCCAACGGCGTTGGGGTTTACTCGGGCCGTGAAGTTTATCGGGTAGCTTTCTTACTCATCCATCGTTGGACTCCCCACCACATAGCGGGAGTACAGGCAACGGCGATGAGCCAGTAGACAAGCCAGAAGCTACCCGCTAAGCCAGTCACCACAATGCCTATGAGCAGCAAAAGCGCTGCGCCAACACTTGCAACCACACACTTTGTGAAACTGCGCCTGTCCGCATGAGCACTTTCTCGGGGTGCAACTCCAGAAACCTTCCGGTCTACGAATCCAATAATGTCTTTGCCGAAGACAACCGAGAAAGCAATATAAAAGGCCGCGAATCCGTGCATGAACTCAGCCCTACCGCCTTGGCTCAGGCTCACGTAGAAAAATACTAAGAGTAGCAGGTCGATAATTGGGGTCGCGGCCATAAGTATCAAGCCAAGTTTGCGCAGATTAAACACGTAGCGCACGAGGCAGCCAGCCACTAAGCAAAGCCAAAAAGCTACCTCAGCTGCGATGGTGGCTATAAGCATCATTGCCCTCCAGCGATATCGATCTTCTAACCCGTCTTGGGTTCAACTTATCAAAAAAGCAGGTGGGCAATCGGCGTGGCGATGAGAATGGTCAGCGCTACTCGCTCAAACCAAATGATGACCAAGTGGGTCAGCTTCACCGGGATCTTGGTAGCCAGGATGCACGGCACCAGCGCCGAGAAGAAAATAATGGCAGAGACTGCCACCACGCCGATGACGAACTTGAGCACCATGCTGTCACTGCCAGCCACTGCGGTGGCGGGCAGGAACATCTCCGCAATTCCCATGGCCGCGCCCTTGCCCGCTTGTACCGGCTCCGGCAGCCGCACTACCCACGCAAATGGGTAGAACAGGTAGCCAATCCACTCGAAGATGGGCGTAAAGCGCGCAAGCAGCAGTCCAATGAGACCCACCGACATAATAGACGGCACGATTGCCGCCGCCATGCGCACACCATCGCGCAGGTTCTCCCAAATGGATTCCCACAAAGACGGTGCGCGTTGTAGCGCCAGCATCGCCTCACGCCACGCGTTTTTGATGCGCGAGCCTTCCACCGGCTTTTCCGGATCTGGGTGCGCGTCGGCAAAATACTCGTCCGGAATGGTCCGCAGCGGTGGAATCCGCACGGTAATGGCGGTAACCACAAAGGTCACGATGAGCGTGACTATGAAGTAGGTGCCCCAAATTTTCATCAGGTCGAGCTGCTTGGCCACGATGACCATAAAGGCCGCAGAGACCGTCGAAAAGCCGGTGGCAATAATCGCTGCCTCACGCCCGGTGTATCCGCCCTTTTGGTAGACGCGGTCCGTGACCAAAATTCCCAGGGAATATGAGCCCACGAACGAGGCCACTGCATCAATGGCAGAGCGCCCCGGCGTCTTCCACAGCGGCCGCATGATGGGCTGCATGAGCACGCCGACGAACTCCAGCAGGCCAAAGCCAATGAGAAACGCAAGGAACGCACCACCAATAGGCACGATGAGGCCTACCGGAACGGCAATCGAGTTCCACAAGAACGGCACCAAGTCCTCGTCACCGAGCACCCACGGCAGCGCATCGATGACCATAAGAAACGAGATCACCGCACCGACAATATTGAGCACCGCAAAGACTGCCTGAAGCGCGCTTTCTTTAAATGCGCCGGTAGTAAAACTCCGCGCCGTTCCGTACACGGCCAAGGCAAAACAATCCACGGCACCGCCGCCGGAATCCCCTCACGCACCATGGTGACCAGGTGGTCCAAAGGAATGGAGCGCTTATCCTGATACGTCACCGGCAGGAAGAATACGAACGCGCCAATCGCGCTATATAAAAAAAAGTTTCCACCGTCCCCCAGGCTGCGGGATTTCCCCGTCATGGCTCTGGTGGGAGGAATAAACCGATTCGGTAGAAGTCACAGTAAAACCGTCCCCTCAAGCTTGCATACAAAAATCAAGCCCGCGTGACAGCCATACGCGAACATTGGGGACATGTTATCTAAGTAACAGCTCACTGTCTACACGTTTTCGAGATCCAAGGCACAATAGAGTCATGTCTAAACCTATCCGCGTCGTGGGCGCCGTCTTCGTCGATGAAGAACGCACACAGCTTTTAGCCTTCCGCAAGAAGCCCGGCACCTCCCTTGCTGGCAGGTGGGAATTTCCCGGCGGCAAGATCGAACCCGGCGAAACACCAGAGCAAGCACTCGCGCGCGAACTTAAGGAAGAACTCGGCATTTCAGCCACCATCGGCGAACAGGTAACGACCACCGTTCATCATTACGATTTCGCCACCATCGAGCTCACCACCTTTTACTGCACCACCACCGCCTCCCTGCTAGCCGACAATTTCAGTCTCACCGACCACGACGATACGAAATGGGTTACCTCCACAGAGGCCGCGCAGCTGACTTGGGCTCCCGTAGATATCCCGGCGGTAGAAGCTATTGCTTCTAGTCACAGCTAAGAAAGGAATCCACCCGCGGACTTGACCAATTAGATAGGAACACCCCGAGCGAGCCCTCGCCCGTGAACTTCACGAAGAGCTCGGTATCGAAGCCACCATCGGCGAGAAGGTCACCACCACCGTGCACGTGTATAAGTTCGCCACCATCGAGCTGACCACTTTTCGCTGCACCACCGAGGCCAACCTGACAACCGAAGGCCTCGTCCTCACCAACCACGACGCTACCCACTGGGTCACCCCAGACAAAGCCCAAGAACTAGAGTGGGCGCCGACCGACATTTCGAGCCTCAAACTTTTAGGCCTGGAATAACGAAACTCCGGTATGTGTCAGACTCCAGCATTTGCCGTATCTTAATTCCAGCTTCAAAGACTTCCATCTGGTGCTCAATCATGTATTCAACAATCGGATGAGTAATTTTTCCACCATTGGTCGCTTTTCCTGGATACTCTGGGCGTGCAGTTAATGAGTCGTAGTATTTTCGCTCGACACCATTAACATTGCGGAATTTCGTGTCCTCTTCATCTAGCTCGATTTCAGGGTGGACGGCGCATCTACGCAGTAGACTCGAGAGCTTTTCGATTTCCGAACTCGGCGGCGTTTTCGGTCACCCATACTTGATCCCGATCGCAGCTACTACCAAGATCTCATCTCGATGCCAGGGCACTCGCGTCGTTTTCATGCAAATACACCTCTTAAGGGAACAAGAGTTCGTAAAATTATATGGAATGTCCGCCAACTCGCTATGCTCTCAACAGAGAATCACCACAGACGCTTTATTAATCAAACCATTATCACACGATGGTTGTTTACGTTTTCACGACCAGAAAGGAACCGGCTCGATGGCTACCTCACGCCTCCACTCATTCGAGATTTGCGCTGGCGCTGGCGGCCAGGCTTTGGGCTTAGAACAGGCAGGTTTCCATCACGCAGCGGTCGTCGAAATTGATAATTGGGCCGCTGAAACTCTCCGCCAGAACCGCGGAACTGAAGGACCTCTTGGAAAATGGAATGTCCATGAAATGGACGTCCATGACCTGGATGGTAGGCCATGGAGAGGGAAAATCGATCTATTTGCTGGCGGAGTTCCATGCCCTCCTTTTTCAATAGCAGGTAAGCAACTTGGCGCCGACGATGAACGCGACCTCTTTCCACAGGCGCTACGTCTGATCAACGAAATTGATCCACGTGCTGTGCTTCTAGAAAACGTTAAAGGGCTCGGTCAAAAACGGTTTGACTCCTACCGAAATCAAATAATCGATCAGCTTGAAAAGATGGGGTACACCGCCTTTTGGAAACTTCTCCAAGCAGCTGATTATGGAGTGCCGCAGCTTCGACCAAGGTTCATCCTTGTCGCTTTAAAGAATGAATTTGCCAACTATTTTGCCTGGCCGAAAGTAGTTAGATCACACACGCCGGTGGGAACAGCACTTCTCCCGCTCATGGCAGAAAATGGTTGGCCTGGGGCTGAAGCTTGGGCTCGAAACGCAAACACAGTGGGCCCGACTCTTGTTGGCGGAAGCAAAAAACACGGTGGGCCAGATGTAGGGCCAACGCGCGCTCGAGAAGCCTGGAAGAAACTCGGAATCAAGGGCTCCTCTATCGCCGAATCACCGCCAGCTGCTGATTTCACAACAGACCCCGAACAAGAAATGCCGCGTTTGACGGTACGAATGGGTGGAGTCATCCAAGGTTTCCCCGAGGACTGGAAGTGGGCCGGTGGGAAAACCGCACAATGGCGACAGGTTGGCAATGCCTTTCCTCCGCCGGTGGCCAAGGCAATCGGCGAACGCATAAAGTTCGCGCTGCGAAAGAAACCAATTCCGAAGTCTCTAGAACCTGCAACACCAACCCGTGTCAACCAGCTGAGTCTGATTTAAAATTGGCAAGGTGATTGCCAAGATTCAACCTGAAACGATTTCTATACAGCTAGCGGCTGCATTCAAGAAGCAAGACCCTACTGGAGAACGCCTCGGACGTGTCTTCCGCGAGTCTTTCGACCAGATTTATGATGGTCAACATACTGGACGTTTCGCCATTAGCCAGCTCAGTAAAACCGAATCTGCTCACCTCGGCTCAATAGTTGAAATCAACATTCGCCGAGAATTCGACGGCTTTATCGGCGACGGTGAGGTGATGGATTTCGACATCGAGGGCTTCGAAGTTGACTGCAAGTACTCGAAACAGAAGTTTGGCTGGATGATCCCTATCGAGGCTCTCGGACATCATGGAATGCTTTGCCATGCCGACGATGAGCAGGGAACTTTTCGAGTTGGATTCGCTCTTCTCGATGACTCAATTCTGACTAGAGGCGGCAATCGCGACGGCAAGCGCTCAATTTCCGCCGCTGGTCGCAGCGCAATTCAATGGCTTTTCCTAGACGAAGCTTTTCCGCCGAACACCCTCCTGCAACTCAGCGAGGAGGACCGAGCAAAGATTTTCTCTTCAGGTTCCGGAGCTCAGCGCCTCAATGAATTGTTCAGAATTGCTCAAGGCATCATAGTCCCACGCGGCATCATCGCCACTGTCGCGCAGCAAAAGGATTATATGAAACGTATTCGATACAACGGAGGCTCTCGTTCTGCTCTACAGCCTGAGGGGATCGTGATCCTTGGAGATTACCTCAAGCACCAGAAAATTGCCTCCGAATTAGGGCTGCCAATCCCCAAAGACGGCGATTCACTATCAACGCGATTGGTTAAGTGTGAGAAAAGCTTCGAGGGCTCTAAGACCTATATCGATGATTCTTACTGGCGAATTGCAACACCGACCGATGAAGTCGAACCAGCTCCGAAACTCCCGTTCAAGTAGACATCTAAACCCCGGTCCTGATGTAATGACGCCCATTGAACAACCAGCGCTAGTACAACACAGCCAGCGGCCGGCCTTCCCTACTTCGTGGTGGAAGCCCGGCCGATGATGTGGTTATATCGGGCGCTTGCTTAGTTGTAGTAGCTGGCCTTGCCGATGATGCCGTGGACGATCTCAGCGATGTGCTTGGCATCGGTGCCGGTGCCCTGCTCAATCTGAGTGCGGCAGGAAAAGCCATCAGCGATGACAACCTTGCCTTCCGCGGCTGCCTTCCTCACCTTCGGGAATAGTTCGCGCTCTCCCAGCGCCATGGACACTTCAGCGTGGCCTTTCTCAAAGCCCCAGTTGCCGGCCAGGCCGCAGCAGCCGGTAGCGATCTGTTCCTCGTTGATCCCCAATGCCCGCAGCACGGCAGCGGAATGTTGCGGATCGCCTAAGGACTTTTCATGGCAGTGCACCTGTGTCAGCGCAGAGACATCGCCCGGCGCGATGACGCCGGCGGCAACGAATTGCTCAAGACGGCTGGCAATAAACTCGCTAAACGAGTGGGTGTTGCGCGCCAGGCTCTTAATCACTGCGCCGTATGTCGGGTCGTCGCAAAGCTCAGCGGCTTCATGTTGCAGCATCACGGTGCATGAGGGCTCCACGCCGATGACCGGCAGGCCACGGTCCAGGTAAGGTTTCATCACCTTCGCCGTCTGTTTGAGCACGCGCTGCGTCATATCCAACTGACCCGTCGAGTGCCAGGTCAGGCCGCAACAGACGAACTGTTGAGGGATAATGACCGTGTAGCCGAGTGCTTCGAGAACCTCAACTGCGGCCGTCGCAGGCGAGGTACCCAACGAGGAGTTGAAGGAGTCCGGCCACAGGACCACCGTCCGCTCGTGGTCGGCCAGCGGCGGTACCGTCGCCTTGTCATTGTTGTTCGCGGTGCTGTTGTTCGCGGTGCTGTTGTTCGCGACGTCGTCAAGCGTGGCGACGGGGGTGTGCTGCTTGTGCCACTTGCGCAGAGACGTGTGGGCGAAGCGGATGAGCGGGCGGTTCGGGTCGAGGCCGCCCACCTTCGCGATGAGCTTGGCGAGGCCCTTGGTGGTCATCGCCTTGTCGATGAGCGTGGGCACCACCGGAATCTTGTGCGCGATATACCCCAGCAGCGGCAGCCAGCCCATCACATAATGCGCGCCCGGGCGCAGCTTGCCTTTGTAATGGTTGTGCAGGAACTCCGCCTTATACGTCGCCATGTCCACGTTCACCGGGCATTCGGAAACGCACGCCTTGCAGGACAAGCACAGGTCGAGGGCTTCCTCCACTTCCTTGGAATCAAAGCCGTCCCCTATGGACTCGCCACGGAACATCTCACTGAACATGCGGGCACGGCCGCGGGTCGAGTGCATCTCGTCGCCGGTGATCTGGAAGGACGGACACATCGAGCCCGACTCACTACGACAAGCGGACACGCCAACGCAACGGTTAATTGCATTGACCATCGAGCCCTTGTCGTGGCTCAGCGCGTGGACCGGAGTGAGCTCAAAGTGACGCTGCCCCGGCGCCATGCGCAGGCCCTGGTTCACGGCATCGGCCTTGACGAGCACGCCCGGGTTGAAGAAGTTCTCTGGGTCGAAGATCTCCTTGAACTGCTCAAACAACGCACGCATCTCATCGGAGTACATGCGGTCCAGCAGCGCCGATCGGGCACGGCCATCGCCATGCTCACCGGAGAGCGATCCGCCATACGAGGACACCAGCTCAGCGGCCTCATTCATGAAGGACTCAAACTGCTTGACGCCCTCCTCAGTACCAAAATTGAAGGAGATGCGCACGTGCACGCAGCCCTCACCGAAGTGGCCAAAAGGAATGCCGCGCAGCTCGTACTTGACCATCAACGCGTAGAGGTCCCGCAGGTAGTCCGCGAGGTTCTCCGGGGGAACTGCGGAGTCCTCCCAGTTGGGCCAGGCTTCCCCGCCATCCGGCAGACGGGTCACAATGCCCGCGGACGCCTCGCGGATGCGCCACAACTCGCGCATCTCCTTCTGCTCGTGAACCACCACGTAGTCCACGGTCTCTACGGCAGTGGCCACCTCCTGCGCACGCGCGAGCGCATGCTCCAGGTCCTCAGCACCAACCTCACAGTAGAGCCAGCCGCCAGCCTCAATCCCCTTGCGGTTGCCCGGCAGATTCTCACCCGCGTGCTCCTGCCCCACTTTGGAGCGCAGCGCCCCCAGCAGATCACCGCCCATGCCCTCAATGGTCGCCACGTCAGGCAAACGCAGCTTGGCCGCGGCAGCCGCTGCGTCAAAGACGGTATCGAAGGCCAACACCGCGAGTGCCTTGGCCTTGGGCACCGGCACCAACTTGACCGTCAGCTTGGTGATGATGCCGGTGGTTCCCTCCGATCCCGCCAACGCCTTGGCAGTGTCGAAGCCATTGCGCTCCAAGAGGTAGTGCAAACCGTAACCGGACACCTGGCGGGGGAAGCGGCCGAGCTCGGCGTCGATAAGCGCAGCGTTGTCCTCCACCAAAGCCTTAAGCTGTGCGTCAATCTCAGGGTCGTCGCACCCGCCCTCGCTAAAGGTCACCTCGCGGCCATCGGCCAGCATGATCGTGACGTCCACGAGGTTCTCCGCGGCCGTACCAAAAGCCACCGAGTGGGAGCCACAGGCATTGTTGGCCACCATGCCACCCACGGTGCAGCGCGAGTGCGTGGAGGGATCCGGGCCGTAAGTGAGGCCGTGCGGGAGGGCGGCGTCGCGCAGCGCATCTGCCACCACACCTGGTTCGATGGTGGCAGTGCGCTTGGCGACGTCGATATTCAGAATGCGGTTGAAGTAGCGCGAGGTATCGATGATGAGACCCTCGCCAATGGCATTTCCCGCGACGGACGTGCCGCCGCCGCGACCCACGACCTTCCAGCCTTTGGCCTTCGCGATGTCCAAGCCATCGCGAATCTCGTCCACGTTGTGCGGCTCCAAAATGGCCGAGGGCACGCGGCGGAAGATGGAGGCGTCTGAGGTATAAGCCGCGCGTGATGCCATGTCGGTGCGCAGGTTCGTGCGTGCAATCTTTGAGTAGACGCTGGGGTCTAAACGATTGAAGTGAATTGTATTCGTCATTTTCGCAGCTTTCGATGTGGTACCCATCAGGGACTCGGCCTCAAGGTAAGTAACATGTTACTTCACGAAGGGGTCCTTCGGGTAAGAACTTCGCGTCAATTCATCGGCAATTCGTTATGGTGATTAGCTATGGCACCAAACTCTCCGGCACCACAGCCCTCGTCAGGCACCCAGCCAGCACGAGCCATGGCACGTGCGGTGATCCCTACAAAGAACCTGGCCACCCAGGTCATGAACTACGTTCGTGATTGTGCGCAGAATGGCTCAATGGCACCCGGCGAGTGGTACAGCGTCTACAAGCTTTCAGAGCAGCTGGGCATTTCCCGCTCCCCCGTTCGCGACGGCTTGCTGCGCCTAGAAGAAGCCGGACTGATTGAATTCTCCCGCAACCGCGGGTTCCAGATTGTGGAGACCAAGCCTTCCGATGTTGCCGATATCTTCGACATGCGCTTGGCCCTAGAGCCGCGCATCGCCGCCCGCGCCGCGTTGGCACGCAGCGACGAGCAGCTGGCGCAGATGCGCGCGCTCCTCCAATCCATGGAAGCAAGCGTCCAGGCCGGCAACGAGCCGGAGTTTTTCTCTTGGGACAAGCAGCTTCACGACGCCATCTTGGTCGCCGGTGGCTCCACCCGTGCCAGGGACACCCTGGACAAGCTGCGCACGCACACCCAAATTCTGACCGATTCCACGGTGCGCAACGAGCGCTCCTTGGAGCAGGTGCATTCAGAGCACATACCGATCGTTGATGCCATCGCAAAAGGCGACGCCCATGTGGCGCGCCAGGACATGGCGTCACACATCACGGCAACCGGTCGCCTGCTCCTGCGCCAGACTCTGCGCCGCCGCAACCCGCAGCTATCAGAAGCCGAGGCAGAGCAGCGAGTCGAAGAGATTTGGGATGCTCACACCCGTGAGCTTTAGGGCATGTGCTTTAAAAATTAATCCTCACCGTGTGTGCGAGCGCGGGCCTTTTTCGCGTCCGTCTTGGGACGGTAGTTCAGGATGAAGGCACATACAGCGCACAGGGTAGAACAGGTAAAAGTCACCGGAGCCAACCAGTTTTCTACGCCGATGACGGTGCCTTGGTTAAGGGTTACGATGCCCAGGCTCTGGGTTGCGATGATTCCCACGCCACCGAGGAGGAAGGCGAAGAGGAACAGGAAGAACAGCGCTTGGACGAGTCCGAAGAATGCTTTCATGATGCTTGAGCTCCTTTAAGCCGGGACGTAGATGGGAAGCCAGCCCATGCCGATGAGCCATGCCAGCGCAATCATCGGGAGGACGAAGAACAGGATGAGCGGGACGAACATCTTTGGCGGGTCCGCCTCGGCCATTGCTGCGGAGAGGTAGATCGGCGCACCGCCTGGAGGCGAAGCGCCCTCGGTCGAAGTGCACAGCAGGATGACCACGATGGCCACAGTGGGATCGATTCCCACGGCGGTCAGCGCCGCAACTGCGGGCGCACCGATAGCGGCTGCGGTTGCAGTGGACGAGAGCGGCGTTGCCACGAGGACGGCCAGGATGCCCACGGCGATGAGCATGACCCACTTAGGCAGTGACATTGCATCGAGCAGGCTCGAAAGCTGATCGCCGACGCCGAGCTCCTCCATGATCTTCGCCGCGGTAAGCGCCGCGAAGAGGGAGATACCAACGGTGGCGAACTGCGGAAGGTCGCGCTTGAACTGCGCTGCGAGGTGCACATTGTTGGCACGGATTCGCCATGCGCCTTCGATAAGGGCGATGAGGGTGATAAGAATCGGCACCCAGACGATGATCGAAATGGCCTTCACACCGTCCTCGCCGATGTTGGCTTCCTTGCCCAGGTAGCCGGCCAGCGGTCCGATGGTCAGGAGCACTGGGACGATGATGCCCAGGAAGATAGAGGGTGAGGACCAGCCGTGCTTGATGGCGTGGCCGAAGCTGACCATCTCCTCGCGCTCGGTTGCCTTGATGCCGTCGGCGAGTCCACCAGAACACAACGATGAGGCGGTAGAGCACCGCGTAGGCGCCGCCGCAGGCAAGTGCGACGTACACGCTGGATGCAGAGGCACCCGCTGCGGCAGGCAAAGCCAGGATGATGAACATGGTGGAGTTCGGCGGCAGCGCCACGCCAAGGCCGGAGTTGCCGGCGACGAGCGTTGCAGCGCGCTCCGAGGTCCAGCCCGCCTTCTTCATCCATGGGATGGTGACAGATCCGACCGTCGCGGAGTTGCCCGCGGTGGAGCCAGCCATCAGGCCGATCATTGCCGAGCCCAGCGTCGAGACATAAGCAGCGCCACCACGCACGCGTCCGAAGATCGAGTTGAGAATCTCAATCAAGCGGTCAATGAGTCCAGTTGCCTGAACGATGATGCCCATGAAGACGAATGCCATACCGGCGAAGGTGACTTCAGACTGCGCAGCCTCCTTGGCGGATTCCCACAGTAGTGCTGGTGCTCGAGTGCCGCCCAGCAGAGCGGTACAGATGAGCGCTACGACGAGAGATTCGGAGATATCCCTCTTCAAGAGCGTGTTAAAGACCACGGTTACCGCGATGAAGATTGCTAGTGCGGCAATACCCATGAGTCCCTCCTCACATAATTCAGATTAAAGAAAACCGTTTCGGTGATGGCGCTCACAGTAGCATGTTACATGTCAATCATTTGCAATTTTCGCAAAACGCAAATACCCCCGCACCACCCACAATCGGGCAGTACAGGGGCATAAGGAAGCTTGGAAGATGACCTCAAACGTGCAGATTAACCGTCAAAGACCTTCAAAATATCGTCGAGTTTCCGCTGATAAACTTGGACCCGCTCTTCGTAACGCTGGGCAATCGACGACACGCGCAGTAGACGGGAGGACTTGGGGGAAGCAAAGACCACAACGACGTCCTTCTCCCCCATCTAAAGCAGTTGTTCTACAGAACCGCGGTAGGTATGACCGGACAGATTGTGCACGGAACGCCCCAGCTAACCCTTACGTGGAATTCTTTTAAGGATGGCTTTTCTCTCCGCCAAAGTTTCACGGCTAAACGTCCACGCAACGACACCCATCGCAGCGACCAATCCGCACACGGCAAAAGCCTTGGCAAAACCAAAGTAGTCCGCCAATCCCCCGACTACGATGGGGCCGAGGATTTGACCGAAGTCGCCGGCCATCTGAAATGTCGACAAGACCTGCCCACCGGAGCGTTGGTTGCCCACTACGTCACCGATCGCTGCCGTTTGCGCGGGATTGATAAGGCCAGAAGAAGCTCCGGCCAGTGCAGACACCACCAGGAGCGTCAAGACAGAATCTGCAAGGCCGAGCAATCCCACAAATACACCGGTGCCGATGAGTCCGATCAGAATCAGAGGGCGTCGACCATAAGTGTCCGCCCATTTTCCTGAAAACTGCAGCACTACAGCGTTGCCGAACGCGAAGACTGCCAACGCAAAACCTGATGCCGCCGCACCGTTATGGAAAACTGTTGCCGCAAACAGTGGAAGCACAGACACGCGTACGCCCATGTTGATCCAGCCTTGGGCAAAGTTGGAGGTCAACACCGCCCGGAAAGCGGTATCGTGCCATGCCTCGTTAAGTTTCATCGGCTGCAGTTTTGTCGCGTTGGGGTCATCTTCCTCAATTGCGGGCATCAGAATCCACACGACTACCGCAGCTAAGGCCACGCCGAGCCCATAGATAACAAACGGCCAACGAAAACCGAGGAAAGACAAGCTGGCGCCAAGCAACGGGCCGATGACGTTGCCCAAAAGAAAGGCAGTGGCATAGGTGGCCGAACACTTTCCACGAATGCTCGGAGGTGACAGTCTCACGATGAGTCCCATGGCGGAGACCGTGAACATCGTCGAACCAATGCCAGCCAAGGCCCTGAACACTACGATGTGCCAATACTCTTGCGAGATGGCGACGAGTCCCGTGGTCACGGCCACTGTAAAAAGTCCGCCAAGATAGACCCAACGGGATCCAAACCTATCGACAAGGCTTCCGGCACTCGGCGCAAAGACCAAACGGCTAGCGGAGAAAATGGATACCACCATGCCTGCCGCGGCCATCGAAACATCGAAGCTGACCACGAACTGCGGAAGCAGCGGCGCGATCAGCCCGTAGCCCAAAGCAATAAGGAAAGCCGCGGAGACCATAATCCAGATTTCACGAGGAATCTTTGCCGGCTGCCCGAGCGCATCGATTGGCTCTGCGGAATTCTCTTTATTTGTCATAGCAACAAACACCATAGTCCGACGTTCAACACTTAAGTAACCAGAACTAAAGACAGCTTCACCGATAGAACTTGTGTTCTAAAAAAGGTCCGGTATGTCAGGCCTCCTAAATATCATCCGTGTCATGAAGAACCACAAGAACTCCCCCTACCGCCTCAACCCCAACGCTATGCCAGCTCGCCGCAACTCCACGCGTTACTCCCGCCATCCTCAAGAAACCCATTCGCTCACGGCCGGTGAACTAGCAGTTGAGATTCTTTTCCATGAGAACGAAACTGTCAACGCCCTCAATGGCGCGCTTCGGCATCCGCGCTCACTAGCCCGCCCTACACCCACATGGCGCCCACCGCTCAAGGAACTACCGTCCGTAGCAGGCTTCCCTAGCTTGAATATGACATTGACGCGGCACCGTGTAGGCGAGCGAGCTCGCGCACGCGTTCTCGGTTACGGTGAGGAGCGAGTCCCCACCTACCTGATTTCAGTACGTATTACCGACCCAACAGGAAGTGCCGTTATGCCTAATGTTGCCGAGGCATGGGTGCGTGCCATGGTGCCGCCGGCACTGGCTGACTCGATTCACGAGACTAGCCGCGGCGACGCGCACAATTTCGTCTGGCTGGTTGACAGCAACTACGTCCCAGTCCACTCCCCGGCTTCTTTGTTTACTGGATTTAGTCAGGCAGCTTAACCGCCAAGCTACTAGCTGCCTAGGTGCCTGTCGAATGCTCGGTTGCCTCGATACGCAACCCCGCTATAGCCATTGTTGTCCACACTTTCTTGGAAGATATGTTCCACAATCGATCTATTTCCTGAGAACACAAAATAAGTGCGTAGCGCGATGGGCGCAAAGCGGATGAGCGTACAGGCAAGGAGCAAGGTGAATGCCTTGTCGACGGAGTGCGAAAGAAGTGCTTGACAAATAATTGCCAGGCGCTCATCACCAGTAATCAGCTGGAAATACAGCAACAGGCCTGGACGCCCGACGCCATCGCTGTTTCCAAAGGAGAAAATCAGCGGATAGACGGAAACCATTCCACACAGCATGCCGCCTACGAGACCGGTTGCAATTGTTCCCGTCACATATCGGAAAAAGTTGCGGTCACCAAGCACACCGAACAAGAACCCCACTAGTATCGCCACTGGATTAAACGCTAGTGGGTATGCGGCAAAGCTTGAGGCAACAACCGTGGCGCCAACACCCGTTGCCATGCCTAATACCGGACCATACAAAATCGCAATGACCATTGTGCCGATCGTGTCAAAGTAGAACGGGATGTTCGTGCCCATCACAAGGGAGCCAAAAATCAAGTTCACTGCCATGCCCATGATGGGGTTAAACATCATGTGCCGCGGTAAAGCACCGTATTTGGAAATCAACAGGCACAACGTGGCAACGAGGCACAGTACCCAAATCACGATGGTCAAGGGGCTTTCGAAAGTATAGGTAATGCTCCAAAACTCCGAATTCATCGTCAAAGCCCACGAAACTGTTGTAAGTAACATGGCAAGCGCAACAAGTAGCTGACGCCACCTGGTACGGAGTAAGTACGGCATAGTTGTGGATTTCACTTTGTTCGATTGGGGCAGGCGGCACGCAGAGCCGGTGAAGACACCATTACCGGGAAGAAGCCAGCATAGGGACATAAATTTACACCGCTTACAAGCAGACCTGCAATGAAGCTTATCTGCGGGTAAGCGGTGTGTAGGTAGCTAGAGCCTTCTCGCAATCCTCATGGACGCGTTTACTCTAATCCTCACGCTCTTCGTTTCCGAAGTCTTCATCATCGTCACCATCGATGTCATCGTCGTCAATGTCATCGTCGTCGATGTCATCACCGTCGTCGGCGCCGAACAAGTCATAGACATCCGGTTCTTCGAATTCATCGTCGTCGAAGGAAACCAACTGTGCTTCCCAATCCATTGCCTGCTCAGAAACAAGGTTCAAAACGTCGAAGAGACGGTCGAAGTCGGTGTAAGTGCCAAGCTCTAGGGCCTCAGCGGGAACCTCGATGATAGGAGCGACGTCGTCAAGCTCGCCCGCCTCTAACAGTGCCAAGCGCTGCTCCTCGCTGATAGCATCCGCGTCATCAGACTCCCACAACTCGTTGATTGCCTCGTCCTCGAGTTCGTCGAACTCTTCTTCATCAAAATCAAAGGCAAGGAATCGGACAATCGCGGAAGGAACACCGTCCACAGTTTCCACCAGAACACGCAGTTCAGAGTCATTTGCAACCTCAGCCACAACCAAGTTGGGGTTGAACTCGTCCTGCACAAATTCTAGATCTGTAATGCGCTCGTCCGTGCCTTCCAAAAGGTCACGCAACACAGTTACTACTTGGTCAGTAGCGATGTGCTTGGCCACAGCCTCAACAGCGTCATCCACGGAGAAGGCCACCGAGACTAGAACCGCCTCGAAGTCTTCATCATCTTCATCCACATCCGCCGCCGCAATGTAGACGTTCGCAGCTGGCAAGATAGGGTCAATTTCCACAAACTGAATTTCAAGGTCTGAGGTAATGGGCACAAACATCACGTCATCATTGACGCGGGACTCAATCCCCTCAGCGTCCAACGCAGAAGCGATATCTTCGAAAAAGCTCATTAGTGCAATCCATCCATGTGGCAGTTGGTCACCAAGGCAAACGCCAAGGCCATTCAGATCCTACCTGTTCTCCAGCGCCTCCGTTATGAAGCCCAGGGCAGAAAGCAGTTCCGGGCGCCCGCTTCCCCACTCCAGCATGTTGTAGTTTTCCCATGCTTGACGACGCCTCTCACAAGGCGCCTGAACCACTCGCGGCTCGGAGTCAAAAATCATCGTGTTACGCTGCGGCGATGCATACACCGGCCAATCCTCGTGCGGCTTGCCCGTGTGAATGAACGAGGACCACTGAGACTGCATCAATTTCGTCATTTCATCCATTAGTGAGCTATCTCCCATTCGAGTCAGAGCCGAAACTCGGGACGCCCCCGGGTCGCCGAAGATGTTGGAAAGCTCCATCGAGTGCATCGCTCCCAACCCCAGCCATCGCAACGCCGTCGGTGCAAAGTCGAAGCGGTACATCCACGTGTTGTTCATGCGGGCATGCGCATCCGCAACGCGAACGGTGGGCGCCCAGAACAGGGCGTCGGTAAGCAAGTGCGCAAAGTCCTTACGCGCAATCGCCCCACCGTAAGCCTTGACCACCGCCGGCGCGTTCACTTCATCGAAGGAAGCCAAAAGCCGCAGTGCCGCACGCTGCCGAGCACTTTGACGCTGGTACAGGAACTTGCCGAAGCTGGCCTCATCCGAGTTCGTGCCCACCAACAGCGGGACCTGAATTTGCTTGCCCTCTTCAAAGGCCACAAGTGGATGCTGCGGAATGAGGTCGTCATCCACTGTGGGGGCGTAGCAGGAGTTCAAATGGAAAAGCTCGCCCGCACGCCACATCATAGATTGGCCGGCCCGCACGATGTCGCCGAAATCGTGGGTGCGCAAGTCATCGACGCTCGTCGCCCGCGGTAACGCCATACGCGATACCAATTCCCGCGCCCAGAACGTCGACTGCGTGCGCGAATGCAACATGCCGATAGGGGGCGACTGCGCAATAGCACGATTGAACAATCCCTCAGCCCGCGGAACCGTCATCAGTGTCAGAACCGCAGCACCGCCAGCTGACTCCCCCATCAACGTGATGTTTTCAGGATCGCCGCCAAAAGCCGCAATATTGCGTTTGACCCACTGCAACGCCAAGAGCTGATCCGAAACCGCAGGGTTTGCCGTGCACTCCCCGCCCAGGCTGCGCAAATCCAGGTAGCCCAATGCACCCAAGCGGAAGTTGACGGAAACGTAAACAACGCCCATCTGCGCGGCTAACTCGAAGCCCCGCAACATCAACATGTGCGACGAACCCACAATAAAACTTCCCCCGTGCAGGTAGACCACCACTGGCAGCTTCTCATCGTTATTGGGGCGCACCACGTCTAGGTGAAGGCAGTCTTCGGAGCCTTCGACGCGGTCCCGCCAAGAATAAATGGGTTGTGGAGCCACAGCCCCGAACTGTTTACACTCCCGCACACCTTCCCAAGGCGCCACTTTTTGAGCAGGCATAAACCGGTTGGCGCCACCCGTATCCGCGCCAAAGGGAATACCACGCCAGGAGCGCACCGGGGCGGAGATAGGGCGATCGGTGCGCAGTTCCTCTTCAAGACTGCCGCGCACCCAGCCGCTGTCGGTACGAACGGTCAGATCATCTTCCCAGGCATTAGCAGCGGCCACCGCTGCCGCCCGGGCCCGCGCATGCGCGCTGGCCGCATGCATTTTGGCTACGGCGGAACTTGCTTCGCGAGACCTCAGGCCGTAAGTTCCATCAGCATTCATATCTACAAGATTAGGAGAGTTTAACGAGCAATGTCTGGCAGCCAGCTGCGACTATGCTCATAGCAAATACTGGCTAACCCACAGGAAGCTTTCAGTTTGAAGGCCGAATCTTACGCTACGGTGGGAAATAAACGTGGCGCCCATTCGGAGCGCCATTACCAATATTAAGAGGTGAACAAAAATGGCTGCTTTCTTTAACAAAGATGACAAAAAGAACGGAAATGGCAACGTAGCTACTGCTGAGGTTGGTGCCAAGGGCGCTGCCCCAGAAGGGCTCGACGTTTATGACATTAACCCCGACAACGCCAATACTTTTACTAAGGCGCTGCTCGCAGGACTCGATAAGGCCGTCACTGTACAAACTTCTGTTATCACCAAGTACGTAGAAGGACTGCGCAAGCGCAACCCAGGCTCATCACCGGCGCAACTGCAGGCGCTCGTGGACAAGCATTTCCTTAACATTGTTTCCGGTACCGGTGCGGCCGCAGGCGCATCCGCTGCCGTCCCAGGCGTCGGCATGGTTACCGGCGTGGCCGCCGTCGGTGCCGAATCCGTAGTCTTCTTAGAGTCCGCTGCGTGGTACATCCTGTCCTCCGCCTACCTGCGCGGCGACAACATTAATGACGCAGAACGCCGCCGCGCTCTGGTTCTACTCGTGTTGACCGGCTCCAGGGGAACCGCAGTGGTTGACACTCTCGTTGGTGACTTGGGCACTGTTTCGGGCGTCACCTCCGCAGCAACCTTGTCGCGCTTTTCCGCGCCCACTCTCAACGGCCTCAACGGACGCTTGACCAAGCTCTTTACCAAGCAGATCACCAAGCGCTTGAAATGGGCATGGGTTTCTAAGCTCATGCCCATGGGCATCGGCGCCGTCCTGGGTACCTCTGCGAACCGCAAATTGGCCAAGAAGGTCATGGAACACGCCCGCGAACAACTATCGCCATTGCCCGCCGCTTAAGTGTTTGTCCGCCACTAAGGGGGCCTTTTCACCCCTAACCTAGTGAGTAAAACAACACGGAACGTATCATGTGAGGAGACACTTTTCGGGGTGCCGTGTGCACCCGCGCGAAGACGCTACTAAAGTCCCATTAACGAACCGTAATTAACAAGGAAATGAGGCGAATTCCTGCCGTGAGCAACTCGAGCATTTTCGGCCCTAATGCGTGGCTGATTGACGAACAGTTCCAGCAGTACTCCAAGGATCCAAACTCCGTAGATAAGGAGTGGCGCGATTACTTCGAGGCCAACGGAGCACCAAACAATGGTGCATCTACCCCGGCGGCTGCTTCTGCGGATAAGTCCGCCAAGAAGTCGGCTCCGGTAAAGCCCGCTGCTAAGTCCGCTGCAGCTGGCGGAGCACCGGCAGCTAAGCCTGCCAAGGTTGCTGAGAAGCCGGGCAAGGATTCCAATTCTAAGAAGAAGACCTCTGAGTCCCCGCTCGATCGCATTAGCGAAGCCCCTGAGGCAGGCGAGCGTCAGCTCAAGGGCATGTTCAAGGCAATCGCCAAGAACATGGACGAATCCCTTGAGGTTCCTACCGCTACCACCGTGCGCGACGTACCGGTGAAGCTTATGTGGGAAAACCGTGCGATGATCAACGATCACCTCAAGCGCACCCGCGGCGGCAAGATTTCTTTCACCCACATCCTCGGTTACGCCCTCGTTAAGGCAACCCAGATTCACCCGGACATGAACGTCCGCTACGAGCTCAAAGACGGCAAGCCCACCGTGGTCCAGCCTGAGCACGTCAACTTGGGCCTGGCTATCGACCTCCCGCAGAAGGACGGCTCCCGCGCACTCGTCGTTGCCGCGGTCAAGGAAGCCGAGAACATGTCCTTCTCCGAGTTTGTGGACGCATACCAGGACATCGTTAACCGCTCCCGCAAGAACAAGCTCACGATGGATGACTTCTCCGGCGTCACCATCAACCTCACCAACCCAGGCGGCATCGGCACCCGCCACTCCATCGCCCGTCTGACCAAGGGCGCAGGCGCCATCATCGGCGTTGGCTCCATGGATTACCCGGCGGAGTTCGCCGGTACTTCCGAAGACCGCCTCGCAGATCTGGGCGTCGGCCGTTTGGTCACCCTGACCTCCACCTACGACCACCGCGTCATCCAGGGTGCAGAGTCCGGCGAGTTCCTGCGCACCCTCGGCCAGCTCATTGTTGATGACCGCTTCTGGGACGAACTCTTCGAGTCCATGGGCGTTCCTTACCAGCCTTTCCGTTGGGCACAGGATGTGCCGAACACCGGCGTAGACAAGAACACCCGCGTCATGCAGTACATCGAGTCCTACCGTTCCCGCGGCCACTTGCTCGCAGACGTCAATCCACTAGGCTGGCGCCAGCCGGGCCTGCCTTGGCCGGACCACCGCGACTTGGACCTCAAGACCCACGGTCTGACCATCTGGGACCTGGACCGAACCTTCAACGTTGGTGGATTCGGCGGCCAGGAGACCATGACCCTGCGCGAGGTCGTCAAGCGCCTGCGCGATGCCTACACGCTGAAGGTCGGCTCCGAGTACGCACACATCCTCGACCGCGACGAGCGCAGCTGGCTGCAGGATCGCCTCGAAGCAGGCATGCCGAAGCCGACCAACGCTGAGCAGAAGTACATCCTGCAGAAGGTCAACGCTGCTGAGGCTTTCGAGAACTTCCTCCACACCAAGTACGTGGGCCAGAAGCGCTTCTCCCTCGAGGGCGCTGAGTCCCTCATCCCGCTGATGGACGCCATCGTGGACACCGCTGCTGGCCAGGGCCTCGACGAGGTTGTTATCGGTATGCCACACCGTGGTCGCCTCAACGTCTTGTTCAACATCGTGGGCAAGCCACTGGCTGACCTCTTTGGCGAGTTCGATGGCAACTACAAGGGCGGCCAGCTCGGCGGCTCCGGTGACGTTAAGTACCACCTGGGCTCCGAGGGCCACCATATCCAGATGTTCGGCGATGGCGAAATCGACATCACCCTGGCTGCTAACCCGTCTCACCTCGAGGCCGTTGACCCAGTCATGGAAGGTATCGCCCGCGCCAAGCAGGACCTATTGGACAAGGGCCAGGACGGCTTCTCCGTTGTTCCGGTCATGCTCCACGGCGACTCTTCCTTCAACGGCCTGGGCATTGTTCAGGAGACCATCAACCTGTCCCAGCTGCGTGGATACACCACCGGCGGCACCGTGCACATCGTGGTCAACAACCAGGTTGGCTTCACCACCACCCCGGATTCCGCGCGTTCCACTCACTACGCCACCGACCTGGCTAAGGGCTTCGACTGCCCGGTCTTCCACGTCAACGGCGACGACCCAGAAGCAGTTGTGTGGGTAGGCCAGCTGGCCACCGAGTACCGCCGCAAGTTCGGCAAGGATGTCTTCATCGACCTCATCTGCTACCGCCTGCGCGGCCACAACGAGGCGGATGATCCTTCGATGACTCAGCCAGAGCTGTACTCCATCATCGATGAGCACAAGTCTGTTCGTGAGATCTACACCCAGGAGCTCATTGGCCGCGGCGATCTTTCTGATGCAGAAGCTGAGGCAGCTGCACGTGACTTCCACGACCAGATGGAGTCCGTCTTCACCCAGGTCAAGGAAGCTGAGAACGGTGCTCCGGGCGAGCAGCATGGCATCACCGCCGCACAGGAGCTCACCCGTGGTTTGGATACCTCCATCACTGCCGAGGAGATCGCCGAAATCGGCCAGGCCTACGCCAACGGCCCTGAGGGCTTCGAGTACCACAAACGCGTTGCTCGCGTGGCCAAGGAGCGACTGAAGTCCTCCACCCAGGGCGGCATCGACTGGGGCTGGGGCGAGCTCATCGCTTTTGGTTCCCTGGCCAACGAGGGCAAGCTGGTCCGCCTGGCTGGTGAGGATTCCCGCCGCGGCACTTTCACCCAGCGTCACGCAATCCCGATCGACCCGCGCGATGGCAGCGAGTACAACCCGCTGAATTACCTTGCACAAACCAAGGGCAACGGCGGCCGCTTCCTGGTCTACAACTCCGCTCTGACCGAGTACGCCGGCATGGGCTTTGAGTACGGCTATTCCGTGGGTAACCAGGATGCTCTCGTGGCATGGGAGGCACAGTTCGGCGACTTCGCCAACGGTGCTCAGACCATCATCGATGAGTACATCTCCTCTGGTGAGGCCAAGTGGGGCCAGCTCTCCAGCCTGGTTCTGCTGCTGCCACACGGCTACGAGGGTCAGGGCCCTGACCACTCCTCTGCTCGTATTGAGCGCTATCTGCAGCTGTGTGCTGAAGGCTCCATGACCGTGGCTCAGCCTTCTACCCCGGCAAACCACTTCCACCTGCTACGCCGCCAGGCTCTCGGTTCCATGAAGCGCCCGCTGGTTGTCTTCACCCCGAAGTCCATGCTGCGTAACAAGGCTGCCGCCTCCTCCATCGAAGAGTTCACGGAGATCAAGGCCTTCCGATCCGTCATCAATGACCCGAACTTCGTTGACCACAACGGCAACAAGGTCGGCGATGCTGACAAGGTCAAGACCATCATGCTGGTCTCCGGCAAGTTGTACTGGGAGCTGGCCAAGAAGAAGGAAGCTGACGGTCGCGACGACATAGCTATCGTTCGACTCGAGATGCTGCACCCGATTCCGTTCAACCGCCTGTCTGAGGCATTCAAGGCTTACCCGAACGCTACCCAGGTTCGCTTTGTTCAGGATGAACCGGCTAACCAGGGTCCATGGCCGTTCTACAACGAGCATCTGCGCCGCCTGATTCCGGATATGCCGGAAATGGTCCGCGTCTCCCGCCGTGCACAGTCCTCGACTGCTACTGGTATCGCTAAGGTCCACCAGATTGAGCAGAAGAAGCTGCTGGACGAGGCCTTCGACATCTAAGAGCGTGTACGTGGCCGTCTGAGACGGCCACAGCTGACGGGGTCAAGTTTGCCCCCACCAGCAAGCACTAGCGCCCTTGTCTCCCATCACGTGGGAGGCAAGGGCGCTTTTTGTTGAATAGTGAACCAACTTCCGCGTGCACGCGGTGTAGCAGGCTAAGAGATGAAAAGCTTAGGACTTTGGCTTACTGCTCTTATCAGTCTTGCCGTCATCAGATGTCAGATCAGAGCCACCAGAAGAATTCGAATCTCCGCCAGTATCCATCACTGTTCCGGCGTTGGACTCCGCCATCCATTGGCCAACGGTCTCCTCGATGGAGCCCGATTTCTCGGACTTTTCAACGAGCTCTTCAATTTCTTCCTCAGTAAGGAACTTGGTCAATGAAGACACCGCTAGGCGCTCTTCCCTATTGAACAGGCCCTTGTAGTACAACGCCACGTAATTCTCTGGAAGTTCCACATCAGAGCCTTCACAACCGTGAGCACTGGCCGGTTCCACAACCGCCAATTCAGGCGGCAGAGCATTCATCAATGCAATATGCGTAGTGGCTAGAAAATCTTCACCAGAGGGTTCCTTTTCGTCCCCAACAAAGCGCTGCGATAGCTTCCTGGCTTCATCAGGGTTAAACGCATTCAGGAGCTGACCCGTACATCCAATGTAGAGGTTGCTTGTCCCGTCACTGCTTTGGAACAGCGGCAATTTTTCATTCAACCTCGGATCTTCCGAAAGTACATCGTTGTTGACTATGTTAGCTGCGCGCCCCTCCGACTCGAGGGTTTGCTTGTAGAGCTCCGCCAGCACCAATTGGCGCGTGGACTGCGCATCAACTGCGATCGTCACTGTTTGAGCCACACCCACCTTGGCATCAGCAGAAGGATCAAACCTTGCGCAGGAACTGGCCGTGCCCAAGGCTAGTCCTGCGGTGGCCAGCATCGCGAGAAATGCGCGGGTTTGCATCACAGTCTCCTAATAGATGTTCCAGAAGATGACATCAGTGAGTTAACAAGGGGTCACAACGTCCCTAAAATTCTACACTGCGCATTTGCGCTTAACGACGCCGCCTTATCCCAGCGTTTTCCTGTGTTAAATAAAGGGCTAAGATGGGACGGGTTATGACTAGCGCTATCACAGAATCCGCCGTTCGGGAGGCCCTTTCCAGGGTTGAAGACCCCGAGATCGGCCGCCCTATCACTGAACTCGATATGGTCAAGTCCGTCAACGTTGACGGCAATGACGTCGCTGTAGAAATCTATCTCACCATCGCTGGCTGCCCGATGAAAAACACCATCGAAGCCAACACTCGCGCTGTCCTCGAGGATCTCGAGGGCGTGGGCCAAGTATCCGTCGCACTCGACGCAATGAGCGACGAGCAGCGTCGCGCACTCAAGCAGAAGCTGCGCGGCGGCCAGGCAGAGCCAGAAATTCCTTTCGCAAAACCAGACTCCACCACCCGCGTCTTTGCGGTCGCCTCCGGTAAGGGCGGCGTCGGCAAGAGCTCCACCACCGTTAACCTGGCTGCCGCGTTGGTGACCAAGGGCCTTAAAGTAGGCATCGTCGATGCTGACATCTACGGTCACTCCGTGCCCGGTCTTCTAGGTTCTACCGCTGGCCCCACGGTGCTCGATGATGAGATGCTTCTGCCGCCTATCTCTCACGGCATCAAGCACATCTCCATCGGCCAATTCGTGGAGGGCAACGCCCCTGTGGTGTGGCGTGGACCGATGCTGCACCGTGCACTACAGCAGTTCCTGGCGGACGTCTTCTGGGGCGACCTAGACGTGCTCCTGCTCGACCTTCCGCCCGGCACTGGCGACGTCGCGCTCTCCGTTGCGCAGCTCATCCCCAACGCCGAGCTACTCATCGTGACGACCCCGCAGGCCGCGGCCGCTGAGGTTGCAGAGCGCGCTGGCTCTATCTCGCAGCAAACCCGTCAACGCGTTGCTGGTGTCATTGAGAACATGGGCGCCATGGTGCTACCAGATGGCTCCACGATGGATATCTTCGGCACCGGCGGCGGCAAGGTCGTGGCTGAGCGCCTGTCCACCATCCTCGGCTACGAGGTGCCGGTCTTGGCTGAGATCCCACTCGACCCCGCTCTGCGCACTGGTGGCGACGCTGGCGAGCCGATCGTTAAGGCCGCGCCTGAGTCCCCCTCCGCGCAGGCGGTCAAGGGGCTAGCCGATAAGCTGGCCATCCGCTCCGACTCACTCGTAGGCAAGACCCTCGGACTCGGGGTTACCCGCCACTAGCCACGAGCCGGGCTCGGACGAGCTAGGTTACGTCAGCCCAGGAGAAGCCGGAACCTGCTGCATGACCCCCGTCATCGGAAGGTTTCGGCTTTTGGGCGTTTTCATGCCCCTGTGGCGCCTGTGTTTGCGCTCGTTGGCCCTGCTGGCTGGGCTTGGAGTGCGAGGTGTTTTGCTGGGGCGCATAAACCTGCGAGTAATCAAAGGTCGGCCTATTCTGCGTTGGGGTGGACGAGCTCTGCGTACCCGAGGCTGGCTGCTGCGGCTGGTTTGAAATCACCGGCTTGCCTAGGCCCTCCGTCATCTTCTTAGGGTCGAAGTCATCCCACGCGGATTCATCGCCGTCGAAAAGCGCCTTGGTGATAACGCCACGTGGGCCCATGCGAGTCCACTCTGCGGCCTGGCTGATGGGGCCACGCAGTGAGTCGAATTCCTCACCCAAGCCGCTCAGATCGCCTTCCAGCTCTGCTTTGGCGTTGTTGATGGCCTTGCGCGCGGCATAGATCGCAGCCCGAATATCGGTAATAACCCCAGGCAAGCGCTCCGGGCCGATGACAACAATTCCGATGAGAACGATGAACGCTATCTCGAGCCAACCGATTGAAGAAAACACGGTGTCATCTTATCCCTCTCGGCTGTCTTCTGCCGAGGCGACACCTCCACCAAGTATTGGGACGAAGCTATTTACGGCCTTGGTTGTGCTTAATTGCGCGGATAACCATCTCAAACTTATCGAGGAAATCCTGGGGTGAAGCTGCCTGACAAACCTCTTCAGCCCTTGCTTCGTTAGAAGTGCGCATTACGGTCGCGGCGTCACTAGCAATGCCGGCGAGCTTGGCCATCAGATCTTTGGGTGCGCGGACTTGGGCATCGACGTTGCACTGGCGCAGCCACTCGGAAGCGTGCCGCTGCTCGTGGACGTCTGCACGGCACTCCGAGCAATGAACCAAGTGCACTCGCACGCGGTGTTTTGCCTTCGGCTCCATTTCACCGTCGACAAAGGCTGCCACAGCTTCTGGCCCGAGGTGACCAATGGTGTCGCCACGCCGCGCCTTAGCTTTGGCTTTATCGCGGGCTTTGGAATGGGCATTATCGATGCTGGTTTCAGTGCCCACCACCCCACGCAGAGAGAAGGCGGCGCGGCGTTTACGTTCGAAGGATTCCATGAACTATTCCCACCTTCTTTCTTATCGAGGCGTCGCCGTTATTTTGCAGCGCGTTGCTATCTCCCACCATAGACGCCGAACGGCGCTCGGTGTGGAACGCTAGCGAGTGCGCAACAGCACGCGAGCGTCGTCGTTAGTCTGTGCCGCGTTCTCCAAGGCAGCGCGCAGCTGCGAACGGCCACGGTGGATGCGGGAACGAACAGTACCCAATTTCACACCCAGAGTCTCTGCGATTTCGTCGTAGCTCATGCCCACAACATCACAAAGGACCACGGCGACGCGGAAGTCAGGGGCAAGCTCATCCAAAGCCTTTTGCAGAACTGGATCCAAGTTCGCCACAGAATAGGCCTGCTCCGGGGTCATGTCCGTTCCTGGGACACGTTCGTAGTCCTCCGGCAAAGCTTCCATACGGATCTTGGCGCGGTGACGGACCATATCAAGGAACAAGTTCGTGGTGATGCGGTGCAGCCATCCATCAAAGGTGCCGGCTTGGTACTTATCCAGTGAACGGAAGACTCGCATGAACGTTTCTTGAGTGAGATCCTCCGCATCTTGCTGGTTACCAGAAAGGCGGTACGCCAAGCGGTAAACGGAGTCTGCGTGCTCAGCCACCAGCTCAGCCCAGGAGGGCATGGCTGCAGTGCCCGCGTCAAAAGCAGCCGTTCCAGTCAGTTCCTCTTGGGCATCAGCGAAGGATGCAGGAGCCCCCTCGTGTGCTTCGCCGAGAGAAGATTCAACGATCTGCTTTTTTGTCATGCCGATCATTTTTCTATACCTAGCTTCAAAACGCCAGACATTATTCTGTTAAGACTCTGTGAAGAGAAATCATTTATCTCATCAGTAACAATCCTGGCGTCATGACACCGCGCACGTATAAAATTACCTAAGGTTTAGGTTGTGACTATTACGGCATACGACGCATTGCGTTCTTACATCGAATCCACCAGCGACGTTTCTGAGGCACTCGCCGGAGCACGCTCCCATGCTGAGGAATACGGCCTGTCCGTTCCTGATGAAGCAACGGGACAGCTGCTTACCTCCCTCACCGCCACCAGTACTGGTGCTGAGCGCGCGCAGGCAGTAGCAATCACCCCGGCTGCCGCCGTGGTAGGAATCTATCTCCTCCAGGGTTTGCCTGAAAACGGCATCGTCACCTGTATCGACCCGGAGGCAGAGCACCAGGCCATGGCCAAGGCCACCTTCCGTGAGGCTGGATTCGCCACCACGCGTGCACGCTTCCTGCCTTCTCGTCCACTCGAGGTGATGGGCCGCCTTGCAACTGACGCATACCAGCTCATCTTCGCCGACGTTCCTGCACTGGACATGCCTGCACTCATCAACGCCGCATTCCCTCTGCTGCGCCAGCACGGCACCTTGGTACTGGCCAATTCTCTCCTCGACGGAACGCTCGCAGACACCACGCGTACTGACCGCGACACTGCGGCAGCCCGCGAGGCAGATGAACTCGCACGCTCCCTCGAGGGCGCGATTGTCACGCGTCTTCCATTGGGCTCGGGACTTACACTCATCACCAAGCAGTAGCTAGCTGTCACAACTCTTGAAAGACTAGCGACGAACTGGGCACAAAAAGCCGGGGCGGAGCCGACCTTTGAAAGGAAGCTCCGCCCCGGCTTTTATCGCAACCCGAGTCCTAAGTGGCGGTTTTAGACAGTCTCGTTCTTGCCCACAACCACTACGCCGCCATCAGAGACCTTGAAGCGGGCTTCATCGCGCTCGCGGTCAACGCCGATAATTGCGCCATCGGAAACAACAACGTTCTTGTCCAAGATGGCGTGGCGAACCACCGCCCCCTTGCCTACGCGCACACCTGGCAAAAGGACAGAGCCCTCTACCGTTGCACCGTCTGCAACATGGACGTCCGAAGAAAGGACGGAGTTGCGGACCGTACCGCCAGAGACGATGCAGCCAGGAGCCACCATTGACGATTGTGCGATACCATTTTGCACAAACTTTGCTGGCGGCAGGTTGGACTCATCGGTGGAGTGAATCGGCCAGCGGTTGTTGTACAAGTTGAAGATTGGGTGCACAGAGATGAGGTCCATGTGCGCCTCGTAGAACGAGTCGATGGTACCTACGTCGCGCCAGTAACCGTGGTCGCGCTCAGTTGAGCCAGGAACCTCGTTAGCCATGAAGTCATAAACATGGGCCTGACCCCGCTCAACGAAATAAGGGATGATGTCCCCACCCATGTCATGATCAGAATTCTCGTTCTGCTCATCCTCAAGCAGCGCCTCAATCAAAGCGTCGGCGGTGAAGACATAGTTACCCATCGACGCATAAGTCATGTTCGGATCATCTGGCGTTGATGGCGGGTTCTCTGGCTTCTCCAAGAACTCAGTGATTGAGCCCATGCCATCAGCCTGGATACAACCGAATGCAGAAGCCTCTGAGCGCGGTACGCGAATACCAGCAACGGAACAGTCCAAGCCGGCGGCGATGTGTTCTTCGACCATCTGCTGGGGATCCATGCGGTAAACGTGGTCAGCACCGAAGACGATGACAAAGTCAGGTTTCTCGTCATAGATAAGGTTTAGAGACTGCACAATGGCGTCCGCAGAACCGTTGTACCAACGCTTGCCACGACGCTGCTGCGCCGGAACGGAAGCGATGTACTGGGAAGTAGGACCCGATAAATTCCAGGCCTGCGAGATGTGACGGTCGAGGGAGTGGGACTTGTACTGAGTCAAGACCGCAATCTTGAGATAACCCGCGTTGACGAGATTCGACAAGACGAAGTCGATTAAGCGATAGGAGCCGCCGAAGGGAACGGCGGGCTTCGCGCGATCCTCCGTCAACGGGAAGAGACGCTTACCTTCGCCGCCGGCGAGGACAATGGCAAGGACATTAGGCTGCGTTTTCACATATTCCAACCTATTCACTTTTCAAACGTTTCGCAGGAGAAATATCTGTGAAACTACCCCCGCGGTCTTTTTCTGCACACGGTTAACTTAATCCGTATTCTGGGAGGGCATGAGAGCCGGAATTTTTTCCAAAGAATATCCACCAGAGATTTATGGTGGCGCAGGCGTACATGTCGCCGAACTAACCCGTTTTATGCGCGAACTCATCGACGTATCAGTGCATTGCACTGGCGCGCCCCGCGACGAAAAAGATGTCTTCCCCCACGGGGTTGATCCGGAGCTGACGCAAGCTAACCCCGCTATCCAAACGCTGTCCACCGGATTGCGCATGGCCACTGCCGCCTCCGACATCGATATCGCACACTCACATACGTGGTATGCCGGATTGGCTGGGCATCTTGCGGCGCGCCTCTACGACATCCCGCACGTAGTCACTGCGCACTCTTTGGAGCCGCATCGCCCATGGAAGCGCGAGCAGCTCGGCGGCGGCTACGAGATTTCCTCGTGGTCAGAGAAGAACGCCATGGAATATGCCGATGCCGTCATCGCTGTGTCTGCCGGCATGAAGGGCGCTATCTTGGATGCTTATCCCCGCATCGATGAGTCCAAGGTGCACGTTGTTCTCAACGGTATTGACACCCAGCTGTGGCAGCCGCGCCAGGCTGACTACTTCGACACCCTGGGCGTCGACAAGCAGCGCCCCGTCGTTGCTTTCGTCGGCCGCATCACCCGCCAAAAGGGCGTAAAGCACCTACTCAAGGCTGCAGCCCAGTTCGACAAGGACATCCAGCTGGTCCTCTGCGCCGGTGCTCCAGATACCCCTGAAATCGCTGTGGAAACCAAGGCTCTGGTCGAGGAACTACAGTCCACCCGTGACGGGGTCTTCTGGGTACAAGAGATGCTTTCGCGCAGCCTTATCCAGGAGGTCTACTCGGGCGCCGAAGTTTTCGTGTGCCCTTCTATCTACGAACCACTCGGCATCGTGAATCTCGAAGCCATGGCGTGTGGCACCGCCGTCGTCGCTTCTGACGTCGGCGGCATCCCCGAGGTTGTCGTGAATGGTGAGACCGGCGTGCTGGTCCACTACGACGAGAACGATACAGCTACCTTTGAGTCGGACCTCGCCGCGGCTGTCAATCAGGTTGCTACTGACAAAGAGCGGGCTGCTGCATTCGGCCAAGCTGGCCGCAAACGCGCAGTCGACGAGTTCTCGTGGGCCACCATCGCTTCCCAAACCGTCGACATCTACCGCGCCCTCGTATAGGCACATTTTTAGGAAGGTTATTCGTGACAACTCATCGTCCTGAACTGCACTTTGTTCCGGAATCGGGAATTCTTGAAGCACCTGCCGGGGTCCTTCTCGATGGCACCACTTGGCATCTGTTCTTCCAGTACCGTCATGAGCTTTCTGCTCCGGCGCATTGGGGCCACACATATTCTGAAGAACTCCCCTTCGACTGGCTGGAATGCGACGACGTCCTGGCCCCTGTCGGCGGCGAGCTCTCCCTGCGCGCGGGCTCCGTGGCAGCGGGAGAAGACGCCATCAATCTTTACTTCACCTCGGTGACCTCCACCGGCACTTCGGTGCGTTTGGCCCGCTTCACGGACTTCCATGACGTGTGCGAGATTTCTGATGATCGTCACTCGTTGGATCCCAACGTTGTCCGTTATGGCGAAGTGGCTAGCTCCGTCACCAACTACTCGCGCTTCCGCTCCCCTTCGGTTGTTCCGGATTGGGCGGCAAAGGACCGCGACGAGGGCCACGCGGGCTGGCTCATGCTTGCACTGACTGGGCACTCTGATGCGCCGCTTCCGGTAATTCTCCGTTCCGCAGACGGTCTATCCTGGGAAGTCGAGGGTCCCCTCGAATTCAATGGCGAGCCAGGCTTCAACCAGGGCGAGGTGCCGGCGAACTCCTCTATTCCGCCCGTGGTTTCCCCTCGCTTGGTGCGTCTGCGTGACGAGGTGGACGGCCGCATTTACGACGTCCTCCTTCTTACCCTTGAACGCAACAACCGCGACGTCTCCGGATACTTGGTGGGTCGCTTGGAAGGAACCACCTTTACTATTGCGTCTGGCTTCCAGCGCATTGACTTCGGCCATGACTTCTCGCGGCCGCGCAATACCAACACCACTGATGGAACCATTCCGCAGGAGACGCGTTACGACGAAGCCCTCATCTTCGGTTTGCTCAACGGCAATGGCCGCGGCGACGATCCCTCGCTGCACCCATCCTTCAAGGAGGAGGGGTGGGCCAATACGCTGGCGCTGCCGCGCCACCTGACCCTGCAGGGTGGAAAGCTCTTCCAGACTCCGCCGCGTGGCCTACCGGACGCAATCCGTCAGTCTGAACGCGCCCGTTCCTGGACCGGCGTACTGGACGTCCCAGAGGGCTCTTCCGTCACGGTAACTCTGTTGGACGGCAACGGTGAACCAGCGGCCGTGGTCACCCACGCAGGCAGCACCTTGACGCTTGATCGTTCTATGGCTAAGGCTTTTGATTCCTATTTCAAGGACTCCGAGCCGGCCATAGCTCAACTCGCGGAAGGCGACTCTGATTCCCTAACCGTCGTAGTCGACGGCGCCACTGTAGAGGTCTACGCCGACGGCGGCCAGGTAGCGATGGGCTCCCGGGTCTACTTCGAGAAGGGCTGCTCCGATGTCATCGTTGAGACTTCCGGCGATGCTGTAATCGAGCAATCCTGGCAGCGCAAGGGCTCTAAGCTCTAAGGCACAACATTTAAAGACTAAAAGGCTGGAGACCCCCACGTGGTCTCCAGCCTTTCTTGATGTCCCCCCTAGCCCTTAGCCTAGGACCCGGGAATTCACGCCTTTTAATTGGGTTATACTGCGCGCAATCGGTCGAGACGCCCACACGCAGTAACCGTCATAGATTCAGGAAGCAGCTCCATCCGCTCTGCAAGAACTTCAGCGCCCAGGTGGCGGGCCGAAGGGCTCATTCCCACCTGTGCTGCGATGGAAGCGCGGTCGAGGTTCATCGGGAAGGATAGGTCCACAGGGTCGGCCGCTTGTTCGAGATAGCCTGCGGCTTGCTCGTACATGCGCTCAATCTTGCCTTCCTCTACGCCCAAGATTCCTAGAGGTTCGCGCAATTCATCCAAGTGCCCCACACCAGGGGTCAAGACGATAACTTCGCCGCCCGGGCGCAAAATACGCTGAAACTCGGCTGGGTTGCGAGGGGCAAAAACTACGGAAATCGCATCCACCGAATCGTCCTGCAACGGAAGGCGTTCCCACACGTCCGCTACAACTGCGCCGACGCGTGGGTGGCACTTTGCCAAATGCTTGGCAGCATGTGGTGAAATATCGAGGCCGACGCCGCGTGCGTCCGCGATGGAGTCGAGGGTGTGCGCTAGGTAATAGCCTGTGCCAGCACCTACTTCAAGCAGAGTCGGGGCAACGGTTTCTGGTAGTTCGGCTGCATCCAGTGCATCCTGGACCGCGCCAGTGACAGCTTCCACGAACGGCGCAAAGTGCCCGAGGGAGAGGAAGGTCTCGCGGGCATTGACCATCTCGATGGAGTCGCCCTTATGTTTAAGCCCTGCGCCTGCCGAGAGCGTGACGTAGCCTTGCTTGGCTACATCAAAGGAATGGCCCGATCCCGATACCAGGCGGGTGAAATCATCCGCACCGGTGAGAGCAGAGCCATCATTGGGGTCGGCCAGAACATCGATGATGTGTGAAAGCATGCTTTCAGACTAGCTGGAAACTTCAGTTAGGAGTGAACCGAGTTCAGCTGCTTCCTCTTTGGTGAGTTCAACGACGATTCGGCCACCACCATCGGAGGGGATTCGCATAACAATCTTGCGGGACTCCTCAACTGCTTCCATTGGCCCACCTGTCGTGCGTGGCTTCATAGCTGCCATAGTTGTTCCGCTCCTTTGGGATTCAAATTATTTGGGTTACCCCAACCACTCTACGCCGTTTTCCTAGTTACGTTGCGGACTAGTGTTTTTAAGCGGCGTAGCTCGGCTTTGCTTTCTTGCTTAGCCCTCAGTGGCCTTTGGCTTTCCAGATTCGGCGGATTCCTCTGCAGCTGCAGCCGTTTCGCCGGTGGAAGCTTCAGAATTGGAGCCTGTGGAGGTCAAACGTTTTTCCAGTTCGTTAAGGAGAGCGTCGACTTGGGTCTGACGGTATCCATAGGAGACAACGTCAAAGCGGATATCATCAAAGCGATCCTCGCGCAACGCCTCCCGGTTGTCTTTAACCAGGTCACGGCGTTCGTCAAGGTCGGAAAACACCTCGCCACGCCCAAAAATAGAACCCCACACCCAGGTTCCTAGGATCACGAGCGCGAGCAAAACTGCAATTAACAAAATCCACGACAGCATAGGCTAGAGCTTACTGTTAAGGGCGAGGCGTTGATCAATAGGACCTACGACTGCGGCACGCGAGAGGATTGTCTGCGCCACGACATCAGCCATGGGGGCAAGCTCGTGGAGGTGTCGGTTGCGATGCACGCGCTCTCCTAAGTCCACCTCGGCGATTGATTCCACGCCGTAGCGCTTGGCGACGTCGATTAGCAGTCCTGCTTCGACCCCGTACCCGGAGACAAACGGCAGGGCACATGCGACGTCGCGTCGCAGCGCATACTCCCCGCCCAGCGGTTGGGAGATGACGCTGAGCTCAGGGAAAAACATATGCAACAACGGCTTTGCTGTGAGCTCCGTGACGCGGCCACCGCCGCTGGGAGCGCCGTCGATAGTGCGGCGGTAGGTAGCCTTCACCATTTGTATTCGCGGTTCAGTAAACGGAGCAACAAGCTCCTTGACCATTCCCGGCCGGGCAGATTCTAAGTCTGCATCGACAAAAACCACGATGTCTCCTCGCGCGGCAGCTACCCCGCGCCATAGGGATTCGCCTTTTCCTGGGCGAGGAGAAATGTCGGGAAGGATGTCCCGCCAGTTGTGCACCGTGGCCCCGGCGTCACGCGCGCGTTGCGCAGTGAGATCGACGGAGTCGGCATCGATGACGAGGACCTCTGCCGGGTTATCCGCACGGCAGGCGCGTACGACATCGGCGACGGTGGCTTCCTCATTCAACGCGGGGATGATAACGCTGACGTTCATGCAAGCCCACGTGTTGTGTTCAGCGGCGCCATGTGCCCCTGGATGGCGGCGGTCATGCGGATGACGTCGAGGGTTTCCGCAACCTCGTGGACGCGAAATGCTGCCACGCCATGCGCGGCAGACCAAGCCGTGGCCGCCAGAGTGCCAAAGACGCGCTCGCCGACGCCGCGATCCAAGGTCTCCCCTACGAAGTCCTTGTTTGATAGGGCCATGAGCACCGGCCAACCGGTGGCCACCACCTCGTCAATGCGACGCAGCAGCTCCAAACCGTGGAAGGTATTCTTGCCAAAGTCGTGTGTGGGATCGATATAGACCAGCTCTTCCGGGCAGCCAAGCGTGGCTGCCTTTTCCGCCAGCGCCGTAGTTTCGGCGATGACGTCTGCGACGACGTCGTCAAAGTGCACGCGATACGGACGCGTACGCGGTGTCACGCCGCCTGTATGGGAACAGACGTAGCCCACCTTGTGCTGGCCGGCTACCTCAATGAGCTCGGGGTCCCATCCAGCCCAGGTGTCGTTGACGAGCGTGGCGCCGGCGGCGATGGCTGCCTCGGCCACGCTGGCACGCCACGTATCGACGGAGATGATCACGTCCGGATGGCGTTCGTGCGCCGCGGCGATGGTGGGAACCACACGATCGATTTCTTCCTGTGCATCGACGGCTTCGCCAGGCCCAGCCTTCACTCCGCCAATGTCGACAATGCTGGCCCCTTGTTTGATGACCTCCGAGCAACGCTCAATGGCAAGATCCTCCGCGAAGGTGGCGCCTTTGTCATAAAAAGAGTCAGGGGTGCGATTGACAATCGCCATGACTCGGGCGAGGCTAGCGCTCATTGCGGACTCGCTTGTCGCTCATCACCTTGTGGCGCTCCACGATATGGGCGACTGCCTCATCGACGTCATCGGTAATGAGGAAGAGATCGAGGTCCTCCGGGTTGATGAAACCACCCGCCGCCAAGGTGGACTTGAGCCATTCAACGAGACCCGACCAGTACTCGGTGCCCATGAGCACAATTGGGTAGTTGGTCACCTTGCCGGTCTGTACCATACACAGCACCTCGAAGAACTCGTCCATGGTGCCCATGCCACCAGGCAGGCAGATAAACGCCTGAGAGTACTTGAGGAACATCGTCTTGCGAGCAAAGAAGTAACGGAAGTTGAGTCCCAGGTCCACGTACTCATTGAGCCCCTGCTCGTGCGGGAGCTCGATGCCCAGGCCCACGGAGAGCCCATCTGCTTCATATGCGCCGCGGTTGGCGGCCTCCATAACGCCGGGGCCACCGCCAGTGATGACGGCATATTCCGACTTGGCCAATGCCTCGCCAACGCGCACGCCCAGGTCGTACTCTGGTGTGCCCTCCCCCGTGCGCGCCGAGCCAAACACGGTAACTGCTTTGGGCAGCTTGGACAGAGCGTCGAATCCGGCCACAAACTCACCCTGGATGCGCAGCACTCGCCAAGGATCGGCGTGCTGCCACTCGTGGTCAGCGCCGGACTCCAAAAGGCGCTGATCGAAGGTGGACTCTTGCTGGCCATCGGTACGCAAAAGCAGTGGGCCACGGAGGGTGCGGTTTCTTTCAGGCGACATGGGATACTTCCTTGTATTCGGGGCGCTTTGGGATGCTTCGGGGTCCTGCGGGAGGGTGGCTTGTACGACTGTAGCGCCTAAGCGGTGGTCAGGTACTGCAGGAGTGCAGTGGATACGGTAGTGATCTGCTCGATGGGGACATGCTCGTCCTTCTTGTGAGCAAACCCGGGATCGCCCGGGCCAAAGTTCACGGCCGGCGTGCCCATCTCGGAGAAGCGGGCCACGTCGGTCCAGCCAAACTTGGCGCGGAACTGGCCGCCGACGGCGTCGACAAGCGCGCGTGCCGCAGGCTGTCCCAGCCCGGGAAGTGCCGCGCCAGCTTCGTCGTCAACCTCGATGCTGACGTTCTCGTGCTCGCCGATGACCTCGCGCATGTGCGCCATTGCCTCGGGCAGGCTGCGGTTCGGCGCGAAGCGGAAGTTGACGAACATCCAGGCCTCGTCGGGAATCGTGTTCGTGGCCACCCCCGACTCCAGGTGCACGATGTTCAGGCCTTCCTTATAGGTACAGCCGTCGATGGTGACCTCACGCGGAACATAGTTGGCCACGTTCATCATCACCGGAGCCAACGTGTGGGCAGCATTAGAGCCCAGCCAGGCGCGGGCAGAGTGGGCGCGGGTGCCGTGGGCCGTGACCCGCAGGCGGATGGTGCCCTGGCAGCCTGCCTCGATCATGGCGCCGGAGGGTTCGCCGAGCAGCGCCAGATCACCGTGCAACCACTCCGGATGATCCTTTTGTAGGTGTCCCAGGCCATTGAACTCGGTGGCCACCTCCTCGCCCTCATAGGCGATGACGGTGAGATCGTGGGCGAGCTCTGGGGCGTCGTAAAGCGCGGCAAAAGCATGCAAATACACAGCCATGCCGGATTTCATGTCGACGGTGCCGCACCCCCACATGATGTCCCCCTCCATGTGGTGGGGAACGTTGTCAGCCAAAGGCACGGTGTCGATGTGGCCAGCCAAGACCACACGGGAATCTTTGCCCCAGTTGGTGCGCGCGCATACGGTATTGCCATAGCGCACTACCTCGACTTTTTCGCTGTCGAGGCCGCGCAGGGCGGCTTCGACTGCATCGGCAATCGCCTCCTCGTGATGCGATGGGCTCGGAATATCAACGAGCGCTTTGGTCAATTCGATCGGGGACGCAAACAGATCTAAAGTCACAAAGCGCCATCGTAGCGTCCACGGATGTCTGCTGCATTGTGTAATATCCCCTTGGTCAACTTAAAGCACGTCACAAAAGGCGGATGAATATGGCAGATGCCACACAGCAACTAAAGACTCGCCACCTCACCATGATGGGTCTCGGATCGGCCGTCGGCGCTGGTCTATTCCTCGGCGTTGGTCTCGGTATTCAGATTTCCGGTACCTCGGTTCTCGTCTCCTATGCGATAGCCGGCGCCCTCGTAGCCGTCATCATGTGGATGCTCGGCGAAATGGCCGCAGCCCGCCCTTCCCTGGGCTCCTTCTCTACCTATGCCGGACAGGCTTTCGGCAACTGGGCCCGTTTCACCCTGGGCTGGATTTTTTGGTTCATGCTAGTCATGGTTATGGGCGCAGAGATTACCGGCGCTGCCGCCATTATCTCCTCGTGGTTTGACATCGCCCCCTGGATCCCAGCGCTCATCACTGTGTCCTTCTTCGCCGTGGTGAACTTCGCCGCCGTCCGCGGATTCGGTGAGTTTGAGTTCTGGTTTGCCGTCATCAAGGTCGCGGTTATCATCGCCTTCCTCGTCGTTGGTGTCCTCATGTTCGTGGGCGTGCTGCCTGGATTCAACGGCGACTTGGCCCTCACAAACTTCACTGAGAACTTCCTACCTAATGGCCTACCTGGCTTTGCGGCTGGACTGCTTGCTGTGGCCTTCGCCTTCGGCGGTATTGAGCTAGTGACCATCGCCGCCGCTGAGTCTGAGGACCCAGCACACAACGTGGCAACCGCAGTCCGCGCGGTCATCTTCCGCATCATGGTCTTCTACATCGGCGCCATCGTGGTCATCACGATGATCCTGCCATTCGCCAAGATTCAGGATGCCGACGCTGCCGCGGATTCCCCGTTCACCCTGGTTCTGGAAGCAGCCAAGATCCCATTCGCTGCGGGCTTCATGGAAGTCATCATCGCCCTGGCACTGCTGTCCGCGTTCAACGCGCAGATCTACGCCACCTCCCGCCTGGTTCATGACATGGCCAAGGACGGCTCCGCACCTAAGGTCTTCCTCAAGAAGAACCCTTCCGGCTCCCCGGTCCTTGCGGTCATCCTCTCGATTGTTTTCGCCTTCGCTTCGGTTCTCCTGCAGTTCTGGAACCCACCAGGACTTCTGTCCTTCCTCTTCAATGCGGTCGGCGGCTGCCTGCTGGTGATCTGGATCTTCGTGGTTGCTTCCTACCTGAAGCTGCACCCCATCATGGTTGCCAATAACGAGCTGACCACCATCCGCGTCATCGCCTACCCGGTACTGCCATGGGCCACTTTGTTGGCCATGGCAGCGCTGGTCGTGCTCATGCTCTTCGATCCTTCTGCCCGCAACCAGGTCATTGCCGTGCTCGTTCTAACGGTCTTCCTCGTCGTTGCGTCGCAGTTCACAAAACCGCGCCAAGTAGCTACGGAAACTAACTAGCTGTGTAAGCTGTAGCGGTGAAAAGATGTCGCCCGGGGTTTCTCGGGCGATTCCCGGCAATCAAAAGGTTCACTTCTAGATATGACTTCTGCATCCGCCCGCGGCCTTGCCACCCTGACCCACGATGGAACCGTCCTTGACGTGTGGTTCCCTGCCGTTCACATCGGCGAGGACGCTAACGTCACGGAGACCGGCACCACCCGCTTGGAGCAGACCCCACAGCAATTCGCTGCGCTGGTGGGCCCAGACGAGGAACGCGGCGTGGCTCGCGTTGCAGTTGAGACCGCCATCAAGGATCTGGACGAGGCCCCGGTGGACACCTACGACGCATACCTGCGCCTCCACCTTCTCTCCCACCGCGCGGTCAAGCCGCACGGCCTGAACATGGACGGCATCTTTGGCCTGCTGGCTAACGTTGTGTGGACCAACTACGGTCCTTGCGCGGTTGCCGACTTCCAGATGGTCCGCGGCCGCCTGTCCTCCCGCGGCCCGGTTACCGTCTACTCGGTGGACAAGTTCCCGCGCATGGTGGACTACGTCGTGCCGACCGGCGTCCGCATTGGAGACGCCGACCGAGTCCGCCTCGGTGCTCACCTCGCTGAGGGCACCACGGTCATGCACGAGGGCTTCGTGAACTTCAACGCCGGAACCCTGGGCGCCTCCATGGTTGAGGGCCGCATCTCCGCGGGTGTTGTGGTCGGTGACGGCTCTGATGTTGGCGGCGGCGCTTCCATCATGGGCACGCTTTCTGGTGGCGGCAAAGAAGTCATCTCCATCGGCGAGCGCTGCCTGCTGGGCGCCAACTCGGGTATTGGCATCTCGCTTGGCGACGACGCCGTAGTCGAGGCCGGCCTCTACGTCACCGCTGGCACGAAGATCGCCGTGTTCGGCAAGATCGCCGAGGCTCTTGGCGTCAAGGAAGGCGACACCGTCAAGGGCTCACAGCTCTCCGGAGCTTCTGGCGTCCTGCTGCGCCGCAACTCCGTCTCCGGTGCCGTCGAAGCCACCGAGTGGAAGGCCGATGCAGTAGCCCTCAACGAGGACCTGCACAAGAACTAAGCTTCTGCCGAGCCCCCGGTTCATAGCCCCCTCGCAGGCGCGTTCTAAACTGGGAAGGTGACTGCATCGACATCTTCCTCATCAGGCTCTCTTGGCAGCGGATTCAAGGTCCGCCACCTCACCATGATGGGCCTCGGCTCAACCATAGGCGCGGGCCTTTTCCTTGGAACCGGCGTTGGTATTTCCGCCGCAGGCCCCGCTGTGCTCCTCGCCTACCTCATCGCTGGCTTCCTCGCCATCCTCGTGATGCAGATGCTCGGCGAGATGGGCACCGTTATCCCCGCCTCCGGTTCCTTCTCCGAGTATGCCGAACACGGCATCGGACGCTGGGCCGGATTTACACAGGGCTGGATTTACTGGCTCGCGACCGTTGCGGTCCTAGGCGCTGAAATCACCGGCGCGGCCGGCTTCATAGGTTCGTGGTTCAATGTATCGCCGTGGATTCCGGCCGCAGTGTGCGTAGCATTCTTTGGCATCGTCAATCTCCTGCGCGTACGCCTCTTCGGCGAGTTTGAATACTGGTTCGCTGCCATCAAGGTCATTGTCATCGTCGCCTTCCTGATCGTGGGCTTCCTGCTCATTTTTGGATTTTTACCAGGGCACGAGTTCATCGGTACCAAGATCTTCCTCGAAGACGGCTTCATGCCGAATGGCCTCGGCGGCGTCGCTGCAGGTCTGCTCGCCGTTGCCTTCGCATTCGGCGGCATCGAGGTAGTAGCCATCGCGGCCGCCGAGTCTGAGGACCCTGAGAAGTCCCTCGTCAACGCGGTGCGCTCCACCATCTTACGTATCTCGGTTTTCTACCTGGGCTCCGTTCTGGTCATCACCTTCCTGTTACCGTATTCCACTCTCGGCGGCGCTGACACCGCAGCACAATCGCCGTTTACTCAGGTGCTCGACCGCGCTGGTATTCCGGTGGCCGCCGGCTTCATGGAAGTCATCATCGTGTTGGCACTGCTCTCCGCATTCAACGCGCAGATCTACGCCTCCTCGCGCATGATGCACTCGCTGGCCTCTCGCCACGAGGCACCGCAGATCTTTACCAAGACCAACGAGCGCGGCGTCCCCACCAACGCCATCGCCCTGTCGGTGCTCCTCTCTGTGGTCATGGTCGTGCTCAACTACGCCGACACGGGCTGGTTGCTCCGCTTCATGCTCAATTCTGCTGGCGCTTCCCTGCTCATCGTGTGGGTATTCATCGCGGTGAGCCAGCTGCGCCTGCGCCGCCGCCTGGAAGCTATCCACCCGCTGCCCATTCGTATGTGGGCTTTCCCGTACCTCACGTGGTTCTCCCTGGCCATCTTCGCGGCCATTGCGGTGCTCATGCTGACCGACGCCAGTGCCCGTGTTCAGCTGCTCTCGGCCGCAGCGATGTTTGCAATTCTCGCAGTCGCTAGCGTCATCAATGCGAAGATGCGCGGGATTTCCCCGACCTCGACGCTGCCGCTTCCCGACGTCGAAAAGCGCCTCAATAAGCAGCTCGAGGACTAGCCATCCTCAACAGATCGCACCGGCCCCTCGCCGGTGCTACTGCCTTTTTAGGACCTCCTAGTTGATGGACACATGTCCGTCAGGAGTAAAAGTCGCTACACTGCCTCCGCTTTCCATGGCGAACGTTCCATCAAAGTCATTAGTCAGTGTGATGCCTTGAATGGTGGTGCGAGTGCCCGGTTCCATTCTCTTAGGCGCCGAGTCCGCCAAGCCGCCACCCGGTAGGCCTGCGGTCATCGACTTAACAAATTCCAGTTGTCCTGATTCACTCTTAGAGACGGTATCAGCCGAATCCATTCCCACAGGGGTTTCCACTTGTGGCGTATCAACCATTGTCATTTGGCAAGTTGCATAGCTGCCGCCCTGCTTAACGAAGCAATAACCGTCGCGGATGAGCACGACCCAAGTCATCTCATTAACCATGAAGTACTGTTCGTCCACAACCTTCAGGCTCGGTGCAGCGGTGCTCTCTTCCGACGTCGCCGAGCTCGTCACCGTCGCAGACACAGCGGCCGCGAAACTAGGCTCAGAATCCTGCGAATTGTCGAAGGAACCAGACGAGCAAGCAGTCAACGCACCAGCGAGGGCAGCGCAGGAAAGGAGAGAAAACAGCTTATTCATACCAGCTCCTTACTGCCGCCAAAGTACTTTTAGAGCGGATCCTCTTGGGCAACGACGACAGGCGCCTTTGGCTTCGAGCGGAATGTCCACAGCTTATTGATGACAAAATTGATCGGCATAGCAACCAGGATGGAAATCGCATTCGCCCAGTAACTCTTGTTTCTTAATCCAGAGGAGTCATCGAAGATATCGCTTGGTAGCTGGACCGGCGAGTTCGTGTTGATCAAAGCGACCATAACAATCTGCGAAACGATCATCGCACCAACGCCCGTGATAAGGAATGGGAAAAAGCCCCGCAACCAGGACACCTTCTCCACCGAGCCAAACGTCCATTTGCGGTTGAGCTGGTAATTCCAAATATTTGCAACGAAAAAGGCAATGAATGCGAAGACGTTGTACCAACGGATGTTGAAATCCGTGAACGGGATCGCCCAGAAAGGATCGTAGTAGTGCAATCCAAAAGCAGAATCAAAGATCTTTTTGGTGGCAATGAACACCGCTTGGTTCACCAACACACCTGATCCACCGACCACGCCGAACTTAATGAACTGGCCAAAATTGGAGGCAAACCGCGCAAAGGTCAAATCCGCCATAGCTCGCCCCTTAGCGTCGTCTAAAATTAAAACCTATTAGAGTCTAGTCCTTCACCCTTGCGCAGCGAAAAACTGACGCCGCGCGCCACATATCGGATCGATAAATTCTAAGCGCTCGTGTACCAACTGCAAAGGCTCCGAGAAGTCATAGAGAGCCAGCCCTTTATCCACTGGATAAGTGTCATCCCCGCAGATGGGACTACCCAAGTGGTTCAACAAGACCCGCAGCTGATGCGTGTGTCCGGTCAGCGGTTGGAGCTCCACGTCCTTGCCGCTCGCACGCACAAAAGTCTGCGTCGGCGTACCCGCCGGATCCACGACAACCTGTCTGCTTCCGTGCGGCTTAGCCATCCTCAGCGTCACCATGCCCTCAAACTGGAGTGGCTGCGTCACCCGAGCGCGATAAGTCTTGTGCATCTGCCTGTCCTGGAACATGTGCTGATACAGCCCACGCGTGCGTGGGTTCACCGAACACACCACAACTCCAGCCGTGAGCCTATCGAGGCGATGCAACGGAACAATCTCATCATTGTCCATATCCACGCGCAGGCGAGTCTGCAGAGTCTCGCGCACGATTCGCCCATTCGACGTCGTGGGCAGGAAATGCGGTTTGTCAACGACAAGAAGATGCTCATCGGCATAGAGCACCTGATAGTCGAAAGGAATGGGCGGCTCCGGCGGGACCTCTGGGTGGTACCACGCAGGAATAGGCCGCCCCAGCCGCGTTCCGGGCTCTAAGAGTGCACCTGCCGGAAAGGGAGAATCCCCAGCCTCGGCCGCCCAATACTGCGGCGCGGCAGGAACGGTGCCATGCAGCATCGCCTTCCGCGGGCTTATCCCCTCCCGCGCTGGCGGTCGAAAAGCCATGGGCAGGCCCTCGACCTATTTACTGCGCGAGGCGGGCAACAGCGGCGCCGATACGCTCGTCAGTGCTGTTCAAGCCGATGCGCACGAACTTCTGCCCCGTTGGGCCGTAGAAGTCACCAGGGGCGACCAAAATACCGCGTTCAGCCAGCCAGTCCACCGTCGTGCGACAGTCTTCATCGCGGGTAGCCCACAGATACATCGAGGCCTCAGAATGCTCAATGCGAAAGCCTGCCTCCGTTAGGGCACGCAGCAGCTTCGCACGGCGGGCAGCATAGCGACGAACCTGCAAGCTCTCGGAGTCGTCGTCGTTGAGAGCTTCAACCATCGCCGCCTGTATCGGGCCCGGCACGATGAGACCGGCGTGCTTGCGCAGCTCCAGCAGCTCCGCGATGAGCTTCGGATCGCCAGCGAAGAAACCGGTGCGGTAAGACGCCAAGTTGTGGGACTTCGACAACGAGTGCATAGCAATCAAACCCGTGGTGTCACCGTCGTTTACGCGTGGATCCAAAATGGAGACCGGCTTCTTGTCATCGTCCCAGGCCAGCGCCAAGTAGCACTCGTCGGAGGCCACAATAGCGTCGTTCTCACGTGCCCAAGCCACCACGTCGCGCAGCTCCTCCACGCTCAAGACGTTGCCCGTGGGGTTGGAGGGAGAATTCACAAATGCCATCGCAGCATCGCCGAACGCGGCTGGGTCGTCATTCCGCTCAGGAGTCGCCCCGGCGATGAGTGCGCCAACCTCGTAGGTCGGGTACGCAACAGACGGAATAATCACCCGTTCACCGCGCATGCCGAGCAACGTCGGCAGCCAAGCGATGGCTTCCTTCAGACCAATGACAGGAAGCACACCGATAGCCTCTGGCTCCACATTGGTGCGGCGATGCACATTGCCGCGAATCGCGTCCTGCAGAGCGGCCGTACCTGCAGTGGTCGGGTATCCAGGAGCCTCCGCATTTGAAGCCAGCGCCAGCTGGACGCCCGGAGCAACCGGGTCCACAGGGTTGCCCACAGACAGATCAACGATTCCGTCCGGATGCGCTTGTGCCTTCTTCTTCGCGTCTGCAAGAGAATTCCACGGGAAGTCAGGCAGTGTGTTTCCGAGCGGTTGGCGAGCCATGAGTCTAAAACTCCTTGTGCGTTGTGGCTATGAATATGCGGCTAACAAACAATTAACCCCGGCCTTGTTCACGCCAGTGCATGAATGGGCCGGGAATTTAAAATTAATCCTGATTTTGCGGCGGAAGCGCAGCAATCATCGGGGCGTCGAAGTCCTGCGGTCCGAGCGCGGCTGCTCCGCCTGGAGAGCCCAGGTCATCGAAGAACGCAGCGTTTGCGTCGTTGTAATCGATCCACTCGTCCGGAACATCATCCTCGTAGAAAATGGCCTCGACCGGGCAAGCAGGTTCACAAGCGCCGCAGTCCACGCACTCGTCAGGATGGATGTACAGGGAGCGCTTGCCTTCGTAGATGCAATCGACTGGGCACTCTTCAACGCAAGCGCGGTCCATCACATCGACGCACGGCTGCGCGATTGTGTAAGTCATGAGGTGCTAAAACTCCTGTTTTCACGGGTTTTGGGATGTTTAACAGTATGTCACTTCTGTTTGAAAAATGGGAAAATTCCGCCACCGATTCCAGCCATCAGCAGCAGAAGCGAAAGAATATTATTTGCCAGCCACATATCCCCAGTTACCGCCGCACCCAGCGCGAATGCTAAGTAGCCAAGTAACCAAGCAGCCAAAGGCACAAGACCAATGTAGGCATTATCACTCCACAGCCGCGCTGTGCGCGTGAGCACTCCATTGAACCACCAGGCCACAACAATAGTGATGGGAAACGCCACACTTGCGCCGTCGGGCAGTGGAAGGCGCGCCGTGAGGTAGACAACCTCCAAGACCAAAGAGGTCAATGCACCGACTGCCAACCACACCAAGCCGGTAACCTGCTCGCCCCGCGTGAACTGGTTTAAAATCACAGCCCCTCCAGCAAGCTGATGGCTGGCTCGCCTTGACCCAACTGGTAGTGCTCGGCGCGCAGCAACGGCATCACCAGCAGATTCGACAAACCATAAGCACCAACAGCCACCTCAGGGTCAACGATCCCCGCAACGGCTGCCTCGGGATTCGTCTCCGTAACTGTTGCGTCAGCCACCCAAATCTGCGTGGCATGGGCAACCATGGCGGCGCGCTTGGCGGCGAGGGCGGCGTCGGAAAGCGCATGCTCTACCGCATGTGACTCGTTGGTGAAGTTGTCGAGGTACGCCTGGTCTGGCTTGGCCCAGCCCTGCGGCGCGACCACCTGCTCGAGCGCGGCGTAGTGGGCGCTGCGCTCAAAGATGGCCCACCAAATGCGCTGGCGCGGATCCGCCGCAGCGTGAACTGCCTTGTGCACGGCGATGTGGTCCGGGTGACCGTAACCGCCGTCCGGGCCGTAAGTCAAAACGATGTGTGGCTGAATCTGAGCGAAGTGTTCCTTGAGAAGCACCCCTGCTTCATCCACGCGGTTGACCAACGCGCGGGGATTGTCGTGGGCCGGCGAGCCCTCCATGCCGGAATCGCGGAAGCAGCCAAAGCCGCCGAGCTGGATTCCCTGCACGCCGAGGATGCGCAGGGCGTCGGAAAGCTCGCGAGCGCGGAAGCCACCGAGTTGGTCGGACTCGCATAGGCCTTGGTAAGGAGCGCCGATAACCTCGCCCTCCTCACCGAGGGTCGCGGTAATCACCGTGACATCGGCGCCGCGGGCAGCCATATCCGCCAGCGTTCCGCCAGTAAACAGCACCTCGTCATCTGGATGCGCGTGCACAGCTACCACACGGTAGCCCTGCAAATCCTTATTGTTCATCTTTCCTCCACGTCGGTGCTGTAACTAGCCCTGCATCCCAATCCTCGATGCTTTGGCCGGGCCCTACGATACCCCTGCCCAACGCGTGAATACGCACCTCGTCCATCAACGGGACATAAAGCACCTGCTCAGCGTTCAGCTTACGGACTCGCTCCAGACCTTCCTCCGGGGAGATGCGACCAGAGAGAATCTCGCTGACGGTTGCCTCGGAGTTCTCGGGGCAGAATCCAGAAAAATCGCTGGATACCAATCCTTCCTCTTCGCATAAGAAGTGGCTAGCCATTGTTGCGGGCTTGACGGCGAGAGACTCCCAGGAGACCAAGGCGTCGACCTCACCGCGAGGCAGCAGCGTGCCGGTGATGGTTTGGGTGCGCTCGGATACGACCTCTGCGCCAATCGCCTGAGCTTCGAGGACGTCCACGATGGTGCGTGCAGCGGCCATAGCCTCCGAGTTGGTGGGGTCCGCGGCGATGCGCAAAGGCTTGCGTCCGGCGCGCTCGCGCAGCGGTGCGAGCTCCACATCCCCGCTGACAGGGTTTTGGCCAGGGCGCAGCTCCGAAGCGCGGCCGGCGGCCAGGCGGGCTACTTGGTCGGTTTCGATGAGCGAGGCTAGGGCGCGTCGCTGGCGCTCGTCCGGTAATGCAGACTGTCGCGCGGACAGGTGCAGGCGCAGCTGCCTGCCGCGGGTTACGGTTCCGGCATTGACGTTGCTGAGCAGGCTGAGGTTCTCCAGGGAGGTTTGTTCTGGGGTGAAATCGACAAATCCCACCTGACCGGAGCGCAGCATATTGACGGCCTGGCCGGTGTTGCGGACGGTGCGCAGCTGAACGACGTCGACAAGCGCAGGGTCAGCTCCCCAAAAGCGATCGTTACGGTTGAGGGTAATGACTCCCCTGCCGCGGTCGACGCCTGCGACGGAATAACGCCCAGCGGATGCCGGGATTCCGTCTGCGAGCGCTCGAGTAAATTCGGCGTCCTGCAAAAGATGGGAGGGCAGCAAGTGAGCGAACAGGCTGTGCCAATCGGCTACTCGCTCGCTGAAATCCACCGTCACCACGCGGCCGGCCGAGGAAGTATTGACCTCTTTGATGGCGTAGTAGGCTGCGGCATCGCTGACGCCTGCGGTGGAGGTCATCTGCGTCCACAGGTAGTGGAAATCGCTCCCGCTGATGGGCGTGCCATCCGACCATTGGGCGGGCGAGGCGATTTTATAGACCACTCGCTGTGCCACTCCCTCGGGTGGCTGGACCTCTTCGGCGCTGGCGAGGACGTCGGTGTCCATGTGCTCGCCGTGGAAGGCAGAAGGTAGCACGAGCTCGGCGATTTGGCTGACTAACTCATTATTATTTGCCACAAGGTGCGGGTTGAGGCCGCTGCTGAGTGGGTCCACGCCGATGGCGACGGTCTCGCGCTCGGTGCTCTCTTCCTCCTCAACAGGAGTCGGCGTTTCCGTCTCCGTGCTCGCGGCTGCGGGTTTTTCCTCCACCGGTGGAGGGCCCGGGTTGGCCATGCAGGAGGTCAAGACGCACATGGATGCGATCAAAGTCGCTGCGCTCAGCTTCTGCACGGGAGGCCTGCCTTTCTTGGTTGAACTAGCACTACTCTAGTCGGTGTCAATGCTCAGTAAGTGATTGGCGTGCTATTGGGCATGTGCTGCCTTCGAACCATCTTTGCGGGCCTGTTTGGTCAATTTCAGGACCTTAGATGCTTCGAGTTCACAATTTGGGAGCATCCTTTTCGCACTGTGCACTAAAGCTGCGTCCGCCGACCCGGAAAACACCAAAACGCGGCCCCCCTTTCAAGGGACCGCGCCTTGCTAGCTCTTACTTGTTGAGCTGCTTTGCACGAGAAGCCGCACGCTTACGGTCGGTAGCCGACAGCTCGACCTTGCGCACACGCATGACGTTAGGGGCAACCTCGACGCACTCGTCGGTGCCACAGAACTCGAGGGCCTCATCCAGAGAAAGGGTACGAGCCTTCGCCAAGGTCACAGTTGCATCTGCAGTAGCGGAACGCATGTTGGTGAGCTTCTTTTCCTTGGTGATGTTGATGTCCATATCCTCATCACGGTTGTTGGCGCCCACGACCATGCCCTCGTAAGCCTCCATACCTGGCTCGACGAAGAAGTCGCCGCGGTCGGCCAGCTGCTGCAGAGCGTATGCGGTGATCTGTCCGGAGCGGTCAGCAACCAGGGAGCCGGTAGCGCGGGACTTGATCTCACCAGCCCAAACATCTAGGCCGTCACCGATAGAGTTCGCGATACCTGCACCGCGAGTCTCGGTCAGGAACTGGGTGCGGAAGCCGATAAGGCCACGTGCTGGGATACGGAAGACCATACGAACCCAGTCACCCTCGCGGACGTCCATGGACTGCATTTGCCCCTTGCGAGCAGCGAGCAGCTGGGTGATTGCACCCTGGTGCTCAGACGGGGAGTCGATGGTGAGCATCTCGTAAGGCTCCATCGTCTTTCCATCAACAACCTGGGTAACGACCTGCGGCTTGCCCACGGTGAGCTCAAAGCCCTCGCGGCGCATGTTCTCGATCAGAACAGACAGAGCCATCTCGCCGCGTCCCTGCACCTCCCAAGCGTCAGGTCGCTCGGTCGGCAGAACGCGGATAGACACGTTACCGATGAGCTCCTGGTCCAAGCGAGCCTTGACCATACGTGCGGTGAGCTTGTCTCCGCCGCCCTGGCCTGCCATTGGAGAGGTGTTAACGCCGATGGTCATGGAGATTGCTGGCTCGTCGACGTGAATCTGCGGCAGTGCGACGGGGTTGTCAACATCAGCGATGGTGTCGCCAATCATGATATCTGGGATACCGGAGATAGCGATGATGTCGCCTGCAATTGCCTCGATGTCCGGCTGACGCTCGAAACCAACGGTACGCAGCAGCTCAGCGACCTTGACGTTCTTGGTAACTTGGTTGCCCTCGTCGTCCCAAGAAATCCAAGCGACCTGCTGGCCCTTCTTGATCTTGCCGGAGTAGATACGCAGCAAAGCAATACGGCCCAAGAAGTCGGAGGAGTCAAGGTTGGCAACGTGTGCCTGCAGCGGGCCGTCGACGGAAGCGGAAGGCTCCGGAAGGACGTCGTAGATAACGTCGAAGAGCGCCTGCAGGTCCTCAGCCGCAGGAACGTTGCCGTCGCCTGGGTTCTCGGTAGAAGCCTTGCCCTCACGGCCGGAAGCGTAAAGAACCGGCAGGTCCAGCAGAGTCTCAGCAGCAGCTGCTGCCTCTTCGTCCTCAAGGCCGGAAGCGATCTCGAGCAGGAGGTCGTGAGACTCGCTGACGACCTCGTCGATACGAGCGTCCGGGCGGTCGGTCTTGTTCACGCAGATGATGACCGGCAGCTTGGCTTCCAGCGCCTTGGTCAAGACGAAGCGGGTCTGTGGGAGCGGACCCTCGGAGGCGTCGACAAGCAGCACAACGCCGTCGACCATGGAGATACCGCGCTCAACCTCGCCGCCGAAGTCTGCGTGGCCCGGGGTGTCGATGACGTTGATGATGAGGTCTCCGCCGTCCTTGCCAAGGCCCTTGCGGTGGATGGCGGTGTTCTTCGCCAGAATGGTAATGCCGCGCTCGCGCTCCTGGTCATTGGAGTCCATGACGCGGTCCGTGTGCTCGCCGTGGTCGCCGAATGCGCCGGACTGCTCCAGCATCCCGTTGACGAGGGTGGTCTTACCGTGGTCAACGTGGGCGACGATGGCGACGTTACGGAACTCGGTGTTAGTCACTGGTGGGGTGCTCCTTAAAAGCAAAATGGGAGCGCGAAAGCGCGAAGATTTTTGAACGGGGTCTAAATATACTCTGACACCCTCTAATTTGCAGCATTGAAGCGCATGAAGAGCTGTAGAAACACAAGTTCCAGGGTTTTGTAACGAAACGATATACGCGAACGAAATATGACGTAGCAGTCAGGTTTAGGTCTTGACCGCAAGGAAAAAGTGAATATTGTTACTGCAGATACTATTGTGACTTCTGTGATGCGTGTTGTTTCCAAGCACCTCGCCGGGCCGAAGCCCGCAATCCCTACTGCACCCAACACAAGGATTCTGATAACAGTGAGCACTCCGAGCACCACCAACCGCGCTCAGCGCAACCACGGAACCCGCCTCCGCGCGGGCTCCGGAGTTATTGCTGCCGCCACCACGGCGCTCATCGGTCTAGCCGCACCACTTGTCGCCCCCGCACAAGCAGACGCGCCGGACCTATCCTCACTGGAGGCCCAGGCCGCTGCACTCTCCCCTTTGGATGAGCTCGGCCGCCCGAAAGAAGACACCCAGAACCGCATCCGCGAATTCGCCGCACAACCCTGGATGCCCCAGGAGCTGCGCAGCGCCATCCTCTCCGGCCTCGCCTTTTCCATGGGTGAGGGAGGCGATGCCGGCGTAGCAATGCCCGAGGGCCAAGGCCCCGCCTTCCGCCAGTTCTACTGGCCTACTGTCTCCGCACAGTGCATCGGCGGCCAAGCCAACTCTGTGGGTTCCGCCATCGCGGTCCCCGGCCCCACCCAGATGCCTGCGCCTGGCGCCGGCGAGGGCGAAGCAGTCTTCCTCTTCACCGCAATGGGCACCTCGCCTGCCGCCAAGGAGCAGGGAAACATGAACGTACGGTGGTTCAACCTGGACACTTTCCAGTCTGGCATCACTCCACTGTTCAATAACGGGATCAACCAAGATGGCCCCACCACGGTTTCGGGCCGCGCGGTTACTGGCAAGGGCACAGTCGTGGCCCTTTTGTCCGGCTCCGTCAACACTCAAGAATCTACGTGTAGCTTCCCGCCCACCGCAGCCTTCCTAGAGGTGAATTAATGAGCGCAGACCTGCACCCAGTCAAGCAAGAAACCTTTAATACGGTAAGCAACGTCAACGTTGACCCCAAAGGATTCCTCCGCGAGGTAGACACCTACCGTGAGACCGACTTCGGCCTCTACATGGCCCGCGGCGCCAATCACCCGCGCTTCGGCTACCTCGAGTCATGGCTGCTTCCGAAACTGGGTTTGCGGGCAAACATCTTCCACTTCCGCGAGGGTGTGGACGCGCGCCAAGACTTCTACTTCGATGTCGCTGACATCGATAACACCGATGGTGTGTGGACCACGCGTGATCTGTACGTCGACTTGGTTTCTAACACCGGCGAGCCCATCGACGTCCTCGACATCGACGAGCTGGCCGCCGCCACCTCCGCAGGTCTCATCTCCGCGGAGGAGGCCGAGCGCGCCATGGAACGCACCCTCACTGCAGTCGAGGGCATCACTCGTTACGGCGATGATGCAATGGCTTGGTTGCGCACGCTGGGCATCGAACTTTCCTGGGCTGAATCTGTCAGCCTGACTCCGGCTGAATAGGTGCGTAGAGTATGGAGAGATTAATTACTCTCCAAATGAAGGATGCATAACACCTATGGCTGGTGGACTTTTTGCACTGCTTGACGACGTCGCACTTATCGCCCGCTCCGCTGCTTCCAGCGTTGACGACGTAGCAGCTCTTGCCGGTAAGACCTCCGTAAAGGCGGCGGGCGTGGTCGTGGACGACGCCGCAGTAACCCCCCAATACGTCGCGGGAGTCACCCCTGCCCGCGAGCTGCCAATGATTTGGCGCATCACCAAGGGCTCCCTGATCAACAAGATTGTCATCATTTTGCCCATCGCCTTGTTGCTTTCCTGGATTGCGCCATGGGCATTGACTCCAATCCTCATGTGCGGCGGCACTTACCTGTGTTTCGAGGGCGCGGAGAAGATTTTCCACCACTTCATGCCGCACGAGGAGAACAAAGAAGACGCGGAACCCAAGGAAAAGGACCCCGACGCCGAGAACAAACTAGTGAAGGCCGCCATCACCACCGACCTCATCCTGTCTGCGGAGATCATGGTGATCTCCCTCAACGAGGTCATCAACGAGCCCTTCTGGCTGCGTTTGGGCACGCTTGTGGTCGTGGCCATCGCCATCACTTTGGCTGTGTACGGCGCCGTGGGCTTGCTGGTCAAAATGGATGATTTGGGTATTAAGCTCCTGGAGCGCCACAACGGGAAGTCCGCTCTGGGCAACCTCCTAGTCAAGGGCATGCCGATTGTTTTGAATATCATCTCTGTCATTGGCACCGCCGCGATGCTCTGGGTGGGCGGCCACATCGTCATCAAGGGAATCCACGAGTTCGGTGCTGAGCAGCCTTATGGCTTCATTCACCACCTGACCGAGTCCATCTCCAACGGCGCACTCGCCTGGACCGCGGACACCGTCCTCTCCATGATCTTCGGCTTCCTGCTCGGCGCTGTCATCGTCACGGTGATCATGGCCGTGAAGAAGTCCGCGGGCAAGGACGCCCACGCCTAAGCAGCGCCAACACAGGCGGCGCGCCTTATAAGAACATCAACAGGGAAAGCGCCATGATCGCCATTCCGGCGATGAGCCCGTAAATGGCGTAGTGGTGCTCCCCTGTTTCCTCTGCCGTGGGCAGCAGCTCGTCCAAGGAAATAAAGACCATGATGCCGGCGATGGCAGCGAAGCTAAAGCCCATCGTGGCCGGCCCCATCAGAGGCAGCAGCAGGAGGAAACCAACTACCGCACCCACTGGCTCTGCCAGACCAGAAAAGGTGGCCCACCAAAAGGCCTTGGCGCGCGAACTAGTTGCCTCGCGCAGGGGCACGGCGACGGCGATGCCTTCGGGAATGTTGTGAATTGCGATAGCCACCGCAACCGGGATCGCAATTCGCGGATCCTCTAGTCCCGCGAGGAATGTGGCGAAGCCCTCCGGAAAGTTATGGAACGCCAACGCACACGCGGTGAACACGCCAGTCTTCATCAAGCGCTTGCGGCGCGCCGCCTCCTCAGTAGTCGCGGGCTCGTGCGGATTAATCTCCTCCGGCACCAGACGGTCAATAATCGCAATAACCGCAATGCCCGCGAAGAAGGCCAATACCAACGCCCAGGTGCCGGTCTTCTCGCTGCCATAGGCCTCGGTGAGCTGGTCAAGACCGGTGGGGAGGATCTCCATGAACGATACATAGAGCATCACACCTGCAGAAAGGCCAAGTGCCGCCGCCATGAAGGCCGGACCAGGGTTGCGTTTGCTGACTGCGATGTCGGCACCGATGGACGTCGACAAGCCGGCGAAAAGCGTGAGGCCAAAAGCCATGGCTAAGGTGGACAGCGAGTACATCATCTCTGACTATAGAACCCCAGCCTGTGCTTGCTCGACTGCGAAGTGCGTAGGCTAGAGATACATACAATCCTTAGTGCAGGACAACATGGGAGGCACCGTTGAACGGGAACTTGTATCCGCTGGCGGAAAGCTACTTTGGTGTCGAACACATTGCGGTGCTCGACAACGTAGTGCTGTCCACCGCGCTCTCCCTGCCCACGCTAAGTGAAGCGCCGCTCGCGCTCGACGTGACTTTGGAGGCCGACGCCTTTACCGGTGGTTGGCGCGTGCGCAGCGACTTTGGCATCCTGGGATACCTCGATGCACAAGAGGCCGCCGACTACCCCGCCCTGGACCGCGTGCGTGCCTCAGGGCTGCAGCTATCTACTCGGGCCACGGTTGAGATCCTCCCTGCGGAAGGCTGCGTGGACGTCGCTGTGAGCTTGGGGCTGGCGCCATGGATGATTCCTAACAATGACCAGCCAGCCGGTTCGGTGCTTCTCTGCGGGGGCTTGGGACTGCTCGTTGATACGGCTTCAGGCCAGCTTAATGACGCCCAGCTGGACCAGATGGGCACGCAACAGCTGTTTGTCACGCTGCATGATGTGGAGGGCGACATCGTGGCTGCGACTCCTGGCACGGTCCTGGGCGGTGTGGCCGCAGCTGGCCAGCAGCCGCACCTCAACGCCATTCTGGAGCGCGCAGCTGGCCAGGGCACCGCGGTTGCGGCCCGCGCTTTTAGCGCGGATCGGCGCCTTGCTGTCGACGTTCCCTCCCCCGACGCCACTGAGTTCTTCGCGGCCAGCGTCCCGGCACTAGGCATTCCACCATCCCGCCCAGCAATTCCACCCGCCACCGTAGAGCCGACCACCTTCATGGCATGGGAGACCGGCCTCGACGCCGCAGACTTCAGCGCTGACTTGCCGCACGGCATGCGTCACATCGCAAGCCCCACTGCTACGCAGCCGGAGCCCGTTACTGCACAGCCAGAACCCGTGGCAACCCAGCCAGAGCCTGCCGCCCAGCCGGAGTCCGCTGCTCCAAGTCAAGCGCACGCAGAGCTAGCAGACCTTGTCAGTCACATGCCAGGCCAGCAAACGCTAGCGTGGCGCGATTTACCCACAGCTGCGGCACCGGGCCGCTTCTCCTCCGAATCGGCCCGCGTAAGGGCCCGCCGCTCCCAGCGCGACGCCGCCCACCGCCGCGGTGGCAACCACCGCAAATAACCCGCTTAGGTCGCCGCACTTTAAACCGATACGAAAGGTCCTTCATGCTTTCTTCTCATCGCCGCTTGGTACGCCTGAGCGCCGTCGTTGTGGCCAGCAGCCTACTGCTTTCTGCCTGCGGCGAAAGTGAATCTGCCAACTCCCGAATCATTCAGGGTTTGCATCAAAAGAAGCCGAGGGAACCCATCACCCGTGCGATGAGCGATCTTGTGTCTTCCGAGGTGGCTAAGGGCCTGGGCACCGACAAGTACGGCCTGCCCACCGCACATGGCGCCCCGTTGGCTTCTGGTGCCTTAGAAAAGTGCCCCGATTTCAAAGGAGATACCTTCCAGGCCATTGCGGATTCCCAGACGCTGGAGGACCACGAAATTGAGGTCGACTACGGTCTCGACAAGGCCGACCTTTCTTCGTGGGACGGTATGTGCGCGCCCATCAAGTTTGAGGGCAAAAACGTCTTTGCGACCGTGGCCACCGTTCCTTATGCGTCCAACGGCAATGACGTCACTGGGCCGATGCTCTACATCTTCGACGGCCACAATGGCACGCCACTGGTCACGCAGCCTTTCGATTTGCCCCAAGAATTTACAGGCACAAAGCTGTCCGATTTTGCTGTCTCGCAGGTTGGCGAAGAACTGGTGTTTTCCCAGTCCGATGTTGCAAAATCCGCGGCCCCGCGCATCTTCGCGCTCTCCCTGGCTGACGCCACAACCAAGATACTTGAGCAGCCTAAAGCTAGCGGTGAGCAGCACCGCTTAGAGGAGTTTCCACTGGGTGAGACATACGTATATCTAGTTCAGCGGACGGGCGAGGAAGGCGACCAGCTCCAGCTCATCGATGCGCTGAGCGGTGAGGAAAAGGTACTGGTCGACGCCAATGCTCCTGGATTCATCGACGGGGAACTGCCACAGGAGACAAAGGGCTACACGTTCCTCCACAACAACGACTTTGTGGTCGGCATCTCGGATAACGCGGCACGCCCCACCTTTGTTTATGATGAGGCTCATGGCGCGCGCATGCTTGGCGACGCCTTCCCCACCGCCAACCCCGATGACCCCGCCAAGGTCACGAGCCCTACCGGCACTGTGGTGCGCAACAAGCTCACTCTGTTGGATAAAGACGAGGGAATCCGCGTGATCGACCTCGCATCTGGGGAAATGATCAAGGTAGTCTCGAACGAAGACATGACCAAGATCTTTGAAACCGAGGATTACAAGGAAAAGGGTATCTCCGCGATTTCGGATGGTGCGTCACTCTACCTGGCCACTGGCCAAACACAGGAGTCCACCGAACGCTACAAGGTCAATCTGGAAACGCTGGAGATTGAGGAAAAGCAGCCCAAGGTCGTGCCGCTTTTCGATACCCAAAACTTGTTCTATTCCGGCTCAACGCTTTTTGCCAACTTTGGTGAGTCTGGTGGCACGATTCCGGCCACCGGCATCCACGCCTATTTTGACTAGGCCCAGCTAGGTTTAAGGCTAAAGCCAGCCGCAGTAGGGCTCAGACAGGCCGCCGCCTAGCGCAGTTCGCGCTGAGCCCCGTCCAAGCGGCGGGTAACGCCCTTTTCGTCCAGGTATTCCAGCAGCGGGATGGCCACGCGGCGGGTAGTCCCCAGCGCCTGTCGCGCCTGGGACGTACTGAAAGGCTGGTCGATGCCTTGCAATCGCGTGCGCGCCTCAGCCACGGCCGAGGGCAACAACACGACGCCGTCCTTCAGGCGCAGGATTCGCCCGGCACGCTCGGCTGCGGCGAGCTCCTTGTTCCCCAGACGCAGATCCTTAAGATCCGCAGCTTCTGGTGCGGCGAAGGGTTCCTTGTGGAGCCGCTGTTCTAGCTTGGCGACGCCCTCCTCCGCAGCGCCAAGCGACGCCACAGCACCAGGCACCCGGATTGCGCCCTCGACGGACTCCAACTTGGCTGCCGCCACCGCAAGGTTGAGCAATGCATCTTCGCTAAGGCCCAAGGCGTCGCGTGCCGCGCCGCGAGGCAGGCCCACCGCGAGGGGGTTCGCGGCGGCGTGATCGGCTACGGCGCCGCTCAATTGCTGCTTCCACTGCCCCACTTGTGCTGCGGTAATCCACCACTTACTAAACGCGATGACACCGGCGGGCGGGGCGTCCACGGTGTAGCCATCGCGGCGCAAGTCTTCGATGAGGGCGTAGCCGCGTTGTTGCAGGGTCAAGGCGGGGCTCTTGTAATCTTGTTGCCCGGCGAGCTGCTCGGCCCAGCGCGCTGCCGCGCCACGGCGCCGCAGCTGCGGTGGGTTCAGGTCCACGACCTCGACGCCGGCGAGCACGTGGCGTGCGCCGGGGCCTCGCAGCACAAAGCGGTCGCCAAGTTCTAGCGCGAGCGGCTGGCTCAGGCGGATGCGTGCGAAGTCGGCGCTAAGCGGGCGAACGTGCGCCTCGACGCCAGCGGTACCAGTGTGAGCCACCAAATCCTGCGCGATTGCGTCAAGGGCATCGCCGGAGGTGCGCCGAACGTCGAAGAGCTCTGCCTGTCGCCACGTGCCGGGGCTGAGCAAGGCATCTCCTCGGCTAATCGCCGCGGCGTCGATTCCACGAAGATTGACCGCCACGCGTGTCACGGGTGTGGCAGCCTCCACTGCGGTGTTCTCGCTGTGGAGACCACGGACCTCAACGGGCGCCGTGCCAGACGCGTTGAGCAACTCGAGGCTGTCACCAACTCTCAAGGTGCCAGCCGCGAGCGTGCCGGTAACTACGGTTCCGGAGCCCTTAACGCTAAATGAGCGATCGACCCACAGTCGCATACGTTGTTCGGGGTCGGGGCTCGGTGCGGCAGCGAGAATCTCATCAAGCGCGGCACGCAGCTCATCGATGCCCTCGCCGGTCTTGGCGGAAACGGTGAGAATGGGGGCGTCGGCAAGCGCGGTGCCGTGCAGCTGGCGGCGCACGTCCGCCTCGACCTCCAAGCGGCGCGCCGTGTCGGCGCGATCGGCACGCGTCAAGGCCACCAAGCCGTGGCTGATGCCAAGAGCTGCAATCGCATCGCGGTGATCGGTGGACTGGGCCTGCCAGCCCTCATCTGCTGCAACCACGAAGAGCACCACGGGCGCGGGGCCGATGCCAGCCAACATGTTTCCAAGAAAACGTTCGTGCCCCGGCACGTCCACGAAAGCGACATCTGCGCCGGAGGGCAGACGCGTCCACACAAAGCCCAGATCGATGGTGAGGCCGCGGCGCTTTTCCTCTTCCCAACGATCAGGTTCCATGCCGGTAAGTGCCCTGGCCAGGGTGGATTTACCATGGTCAACGTGGCCTGCCGTTGCGACGACGAACATCTACTTCTCCCCTTGTACCTCGAGTGCCTGTTGTGCGGCAAGTGCCTGTTGTGCGGCGAGGATGGCATCGATGAGCTGAGCATCCTGCGCTGGCGGGATACAGCGCACGTCGACAAGGCACTGCCCCTGATGTACGCGTGGCAGGACTGCTGGTTCACCTGTACGCAGGTGCTGCGCGAACTGCTCCGGCAAAGACACAGCGAAGCCTTCGAGAGGGTACTCGGGCGCACCGCCGCCGCCCACACGTCCAGCGTGAGTTGTGACCTGCCCACCTACTGCGGCGGCAATGTCTTGGGTCCGTCTTTCGTATTCCGCTAGATCGATGTGCAAGCTTTCTTGGACCGCATTCGATGGCGCATTAATCGCCGCCTCGAGTGCATTCAGGCGCAGCTTGTCGATGCGCACCGCGCGGGCCAGCGGATGCTTCTTAATCTTGGACAGCGCTTCCTTGGTGCCCAAGATGATTCCGGCTTGTGGGCCGCCGAGCAACTTGTCCCCAGAGGCAATAACCACGTCGGCACCAGACGCCAGCTGCGCCTGCAGATCTGGTTCTTCGGGCAGAGCCGGGTCTGGTACAAGCAGCCCCGAGCCTAGGTCCACGATGAGATGTACACGCTCGCCGGACGCACCTAGCTGTTTGTTGTGCCGTTTTAGAAGCTGCTGCAGCTGCGGCACGTCCACGGAGGTGGTGAAGCCTTCGATGCGGAAGTTGGAGGGATGCACCTTCAGGATTGCGCCGGTGTGGGTGCTCAACGCGGATTCGTAGTCGCTGAGGTGGGTACGGTTCGTGGCGCCGATTTCCTTGAGTCGGGTACCCGAGGATTCAATAAGCTCTGGCAGACGGAATCCAGCCCCAATCTCGATGAGCTCGCCGCGGGAGATGATAACCTCTTGTTGCGGCGCAAGTGCTGCCGTGGCCAGCAGCAATGCGGATGCACCATTGTTAACCACGAGGGCATCTTCGGCGCCTGGGCATGCGGCAAGCAGTGCAGAGATTGCGCCGCGGCCACGGTTTTTGGAACGCACTCCAGCGGGCAGATCCATCTCGACGTCTGTGTAAGAAGCGGCGTCGCAAAGCGCTGCTTTAGCAACCTCTGGCAGCGATGCACGCCCAAGATTGGTATGGACGATGACCCCCGTGGCGTTGAGCACTGGACGCAGGCTATACGGGCGGGCCGAAGCGAGTACGCGTGCTACCTCTGCGCGCACATCCTGCGGGGCGATCTCAGCACGCTGAGCGCGGCCAACCACGCCTTTAATTAGTGCTTTTAGCGCATGTTCCGCAAGCCTAAGCCTCGCAGCTTTAGTCTCTGGAAGGCGGAGAAGTTCGTCGGTACGCGGGATGTTGCGGCGCTCATCTTGCTGCCGCGAATCACTGTGGCCTGTCACAATCGCTCCTTGATTTAAAGCTATCGAAGCCAGAGAAGCCACAATCGCAAGATAAACGGGCGCGACATGGCGGGCGCCAGCTCGAGAGGTTTTGGCGGAGACGGACAGGAATCGAACCTGCCAGACCGAGATGCTCGGCCTCACCGGTTTTGAAGACCGGGGCGCCCACCAGGACACGTACGCCTCCGTTGCGAAAGCTTACACGTAGGAGCCCTTCCCTTGGTGCCATGCTTCACTTTGAACGCACAAACACGTCAATCTCTAGGTGAGGTGCCCAGCGATGTGGCCTGCTGGGCTTAAGTTCCGTTACCGCGCGCCTTCGCTGCTGCTTTTAGACGATGGGTAGGGCATTCGCTGGGGTTGTAGACTCAGTTGCATGACTGACATCTTGTTAACCTCATTCGCAGCAGGTGGCGGATGCGCCTGCAAGATCCCTCCCGGCGAGCTGGAATCGGCAGTTGAGGGCCTCATTGGCAAGGCCGATCCCAACGTGCTCGTCGGCTTGGACGACGGCGACGATGCCGCCGCAGTCAAGATTCAAGACGGTCTCGCTGTTATTTCCACGGCCGACTTTTTTACGCCGATGCTCAACGACCCTTATGACTGGGGCCGAGTAGCTGCCGCTAATGCGCTTTCCGACGTCTATGCCATGGGCGGCACCCCAGTAACCGCCATCAACCTGGTGGGATGGCCGCGTGAGGTCCTGCCCCTAGATATCCTCCGCGAAGTGCTGCGCGGCGGCATGGATGTGGCAACGCAGGCCGGCATTTCGGTTACCGGCGGCCACTCTATTACCTCGCCTGAGCCAATCTACGGCATGGCAGCGACCGGCATCGTGGCGCCGGAGAAACTCATGCGTAACGACTCCGCTGAGGCGGGTCTGCCGATTACGCTGACCAAGCCCATTGGAGTGGGCATCCTCAACAACAAGCACAAGGCCACGGGTGAGGTTTCCCAGGCTGCCGTCGATTCGATGACAGCACTCAACAGGGACGCTTCCCGCGCAGCTGTGGAGGCTGGCATTTCGGCGGCTACCGACGTCACGGGCTTTGGCTTGTTGGGTCACCTCTACAAGATGATGCGTGCCTCCGGGGTCGCTGCTGAGCTCGACTTCAGCGCTGTGCCGGCCGTCGAGGGTGCCAAGGAAGCGCTGGCCGAGGGCTTCATCCCCGGTGGCTCCCGCCGCAACCTAGACTGGGTCCACCCGCATATAACCAACGAGGCTGGCCTGAGCGAAGAAGAGCTGGTCTTCCTCGCTGATGCACAGACTTCCGGCGGTCTGCTGCTCATCGGTGAGGTCCCTGGCTACCCGGTCATCGGACGCACCGTGGCTCACGATGGTTCTGAGGACAGCGCCTTCATCACCATCAAGTAAGACTGCGGTTTCGGCCGTGGCCTGCTGGACCGTCTAGGCCTTCTTCTTAAACAGGCGTGATACCCACCCGGACTTTTCCGCGGTGGGGTGCGTGCCGAGGATCTTCTCGCCGCGTCGGAACACAAACGTCATGCGCGCGCCCTCGCGGGTGGGCTCACCGATGAGCTCGTGGCCCGCTGCTGTGGCGTCATCCGGCACGTTGCGATAGGCCTGCGGGCAATCAGTGGTTACTTCCAGGGTCTGTCCCGGCTTGAGGCCATGCAATGCCGCCAATGTGTGAATGACCGGGTACGGGCACGACTCGCCGCACAAGTCGATTTCAAAATCAGGTGTGGTCACACTAGGTCCTTAAATTTGTTAACAGAGCTCAGTTTTGCGGTGTTTTCTTTACGCGCTACGTTTTCTTTACGCGCTACGGCTGTACTGGGATTCTAGACGCGCACGACGGTCGCCACGGCGAGGTGCTTGAAGTAGCCACCACCCCACGAGCAGAGCCAAGGTCAGTGCAAGTGCGGGCCATGGGCCAAAGGACTCATAGAAGTTGAGCTTCCAGGAGTTTGCCACCAAGGTGTCGTAAACGCCCCAATGATCCCAGCCATAAGCCAGTACCGTTGCGCCGATGACGTTTCCGGCAAAGGCAACCCACGCAACCAGCTGGCCCTCCATTGCGCGGTACATCATGCCGGTCTCGCAAGCGCCAGCCATGATGATGCCCAGCCCGAAGAGGAAGCCGCCGATCACGGTTCCCCATCCTGCCGGCTTCGTCAGCGGCTCCATTCCGGTTCCCAGCAAAACAAAGAAGGTCACGATGACGGCCGCGGCCAAGCCAATAATCAGCGAGTCCGCGAGCTTGGTCTTCTTGGTCACCCACAAGTCGCGGAAGGCCGCAGTAAAGCAGATCTGACCGCGCTGGATGAGGATTCCGAAAGCCAAGCCAAAGACCACGGCTGCAGCCAACATGTTCTTGCCCGTCATGAAGTAGACGATGGTGACCACGGCCATCACCGCGCACATCCCGATGGCAATGACGAGGTGGCGGATACGGCGGCGTCTTAAAGCACCAGCGTCACCGGCGTCCTTAGCCTGGGCCGGGCGCGGGTGCGTGGGACCACGCCACCAGTGTTGCTTGATCACCTGCACCCCGACCCAGGTACCTACCGCAGTCATCACGGTGAAAATCCACGCGTGCAACGAGAACTGTGGAATGCCCGTGAACATCGCCGCGAGGTTGCAACCGTAGGCCAAGCGCGCGCCAAATCCGGCAACGATGCCGCCCACCAAGGCTTGTGCCCACCGGCGCTTGAGCGGCGGAATGCGCCACCGGAAATCCCCTGCTGCCAAGGCCGCGATGAGTGAACCAATCAGCATCGCAATGACAATCCAGCCGTCAGTGCGCTCAAGCGGATTGCCCTGCATTTTGGTTACTTCTGCATAGTATTTCCAGCCCTTAATATCAGCGCCGAAGGCCTCCACTACGTGGCCGCCAAGGCGCGTGAACTCGCCGGTGACTGCCCAAACAGTCCCGGTGATGAGGAAGTACAAACCAGACAGGATGCCCAACACGGCAAAGACTGGTCCTGGGGCGAGTCCCACGCGGGTGCGATAAAAAGCGTCATAAGACTTCTTGTCATACGAGCGCAAACTACGAGAAGGGGTAGACATCCTTTTTCTTCTTTCACAATCCAAGTCGCGGCGTGTGCTTTACGTCTAGAAAGAGATTAGGCGGAGCCCACCGATTGAGAAACATTAGGGTCCACGAGAAAAGCCCGCGCTTGATAGAACTTCGGGTTCTGGCAAGCGCGGGCTTGAGGGTTTTCGCGCAAAAGCGCGAGAAGCATGCGCGGCTTAGTGCTTGGAGGTGACCACCGAGTGGGCCAGGCCTTCTTGCGCACGCTTGCGCGCGGCGCGACGCTTTTGTGGTTCGATGGTGGTCGCAGGATCCTTGACCGCCTCGATCCCCGCGTTGAGCACGCCGAAACGGGTGCAGGCGGAACCCGCCATGAGCGAAAGGCCCGAGAGCACGGAGAGGGTCCGGGACTTCGTGGCCGCTGCCACGGCGGTGCCCACGCCACCAGCGGCGATGAGGTACTCGCTGGCTTTCATGAGCTTGCCTGGCTTGCCCTTGTGCAAAGGAGCCACGGTCTCTGGTTCCATGTTCTCTTCCATGATCTTGGTCGCGGCCAAGTCACTAGCAGCGGCGGCCATGCCCAAGGCACGGGCTGGGCCGGCATGCTCGACTGGGGTGAACACCATGGCGCAGCCAGACGCGGCCGCCGACGCCGAGGAAACAAAGACATAGGCCAAGTGCTTCTTGGTGTCGTTCCACGTCGGGTTCGAGGTGTTGCCCAAAAGCACTGCGGTATAGCCCGCCAAAGGACCGCCCAGCACACCGGCAACAACACCAGCAGGACCAGCCGCAGCGCCCAGTGCTTTGCGGGCAAAGCGCGGCAACGGCAGCTTCTGCTTAGTGAGTTTGTCGGCTTCATACAATGCAGGCAACGACGCAGCAGTGGCGAAGGAGCCCAGAATCCACGAACCCACGCTCATCGGCGAGGTCACCTTGAATACGCGGAACATGTTGAGCAAGCGCTCAGGGCGGCCAAGGTCAAGGACCAAGAATACTGAGCCACCAGCGGCGGCGCTGAATGCAGCAATGCGGGTGCTGCACGCCAAAGGCTCATTCTTCGTGGCAGATGCACCGGCGGCCAGCAAAGCGGAGCCGCCGGAAAGGCCGCCTAGGAACAGGTAAGCGCCAATCGGCCACTCCCATGGCGGAGCCTTGACCACGGGTTTGCCGTAGTAGGAGGAAAACTCGAAGTCCTCCGCCATGCGCTCTTCCTTGGAACCGTCCTGCGCACCGGCGCCAGGACGCTTACGCTTCTTCTTCGGCTTGGTGCCATCAAACTTGCGGTAGCGGTTCGCACGCTCTTCTTGCGGCGGGCGGTATTCGTCGAATTCGCTCACTTGCGGCCTCCCATCACGAACGCACCGGCAACGGCCAAGGCCATGCCGCCGATAGCTTTAGCTGCGGTCTTGTACATCTGCGGCAGGTCCGCAGTGGGCACACGTGGGTCTGGCGGCAAGCCGTAGACCTCCGGCGAATCCAGGATAAGGAAGATAGAGCCGGTGCCACCGACGCCGTCCTCGCGGTTGGCGCCGTACAGACGTGCCTCGGTCAGGCCCTGCTCGTGCAGAACTTTGACGCGCGCCTCGGCTGCGGCCAGCATCTCCTCGTACGGGCCGAACTGAATAGAGTCAGTCGGACATGTCTTGGCGCAGGCTGGCTGCTCGCCGATCTTAAGGCGGTCGTAACACATGGTGCACTTCTGAGCGACGCCGAGATTCTTAATCGGCATCTTCTCGCCCGGCGTGTGGTCCTCGCCTTGCGGCTTGAGCTGCGCGAGCTTCTTGAAGACGTTGATGCCCGCGTGATCATCGTGCTGGTAGTCCACGGTGGCGGTCTTATCGGTCTTCAGTGTCACGCCACCGTCGTCGCGGCGCTCGATAACACCGAAAGGACAGCCGGCAACGCAGGTGCCGCAGCCATTGCAGACGTCATCCTGGACAACCACGGTGCCGAACTCAGAGCGGAACAGCGCGCCCGTTGGGCACACGTCCAAGCAACCGGCGTTGGTGCAGTGCTTGCACACGTCGGAGGACATCAGCCAGCGAAAATCGCCGGTATCCGGCGGAGTGGTATCCACCGCGGCGGGCTGGGTGCCAACCCCCGGCATGCCGAGAGAGACCAGCTGGCGGCCTTCCTCGCGCGCCTTTTCAATGCGATCATTGTCCTGCTCGATAAAGGCCACGTGACGCCATGTATTCGCGCCCAGCGAACCGGTGTTGTCATAAGAGTCACCGGTGACCGCATAGCCCTCAACCGGGTTGCGGTTCCATTCCTTACAAGCCACCTCGCAGGCCTTGCAGCCAATACAGATCGAGGTGTCCGTAAAGAAAGCCATGCGGTTGTAGGACTCGTAGCCGTGCTGATCGGCTTTTTCAGTAAGCAAATTAGCCATGAGCTCTACTCACCTACCCTTCTTTGCCTTCATAGTCGGCTACGTTGCCGGCGGTGTCATCAGCGCCGGTGTTTTCGTCCTTGGAATTAGCACCCTTGTCTTCGGGATTCAGCGTGAAAGCATCGTCGACGTCGACAAGCTGGTTACCGGACTCCAGGTCGAGGTGCGCCTTCTCTTGGTATTCCTTGAGAAGCTCGATGCGGGCATGTCCGCGCGGACGACGACCCGGACGGATATCGCAAGCACCAATCTTGGAGTTCTGGATCCACACGTTCGGCTCAAGGGTCAGACCCAACAGGTCGTTGGCGCCGTCGCCAGCTACCGGCGTGGTCTCAGACTCGCCGTAGTGGTACGGGATACCAATCTGGTGGAAGTCCTCGCCGTTGATCTTCATTTTCTGCACACGGCCGGTGACCAGCACCTGTGCTTCGATGACGCCACGCGGCGAGACGATGGTCGCCCAATCGCCGTTGGTCAGACCACGCAGCTGCGCGAGCTCCTTGGAAACCTCGCAGAACAAGCCCGGTTGCAGCTCTGCCAAGTAAGGCAGGCGGCGCGACATAGCACCGGAGGTGTACATCTCGGTCAGACGATACGTGGAGAACACGAACGGGAAGACCTCTGCACCAGGCTCCCCTGGCTCAGGACGCGACAGGTTGTCAGGACGCTTAATGGTCAGACGCGTCGGCGACTGCTGCTGCTTGTAGAGCAGGTTGTGCACTGGGGACTCATGCGGCTCGTAGTGCGTTGGCAACGGGCCGTCGGAAAGCCCCTTCGGCGCAAACAGCCAGCCCAGGCCATCAGCCTGCATGATGAATGGGTCATCACCATCGAGCGCTGCAGGACCGACGGCGTCGACAGGCGCGCGATAGTCCGGCGCCTTGTTGACTGGGAAGTCAGGGACGTCGTCGCCGACCCACGCGGCCTTGGCCTCATCCCACCAGATGTACTTCTTGCACTCCGACCACGGAGTGCCGTCTGGGCGGGCGGAAGCACGGTTGTACAGGAGGCGGCGGTTGGCCGGCCATGCCCAGCCCCACTCCAGAGCGACTTCGTTTTGCTCGGAACCCGGGACCTTCTTGGCGGCATGGTTGATGCCGTCCTTGAATACGCCCGTGTAAATCCAGCAGCCGCCGGAGGTGGTGCCGTCGTTCTTCATCTCGACGAAGGCCGGCAACAGCTGGCCCTTCTTCGGTCCGTCGAGGTAATAGCCGTTGATTTCCTTCAGGATCTCCTCGGAATCCGGCTCGCCTTCCGCGTTTTCTGGGTAGTCCCAGGTGATCTTCTGTACCGGCAGATCGCGCGGATCGGTCGAGTCAGCCAGGCGCTCCTTGATCTTCTTACCCAGCTGGTAGAAGAACCACAGGTCGCTTGTGGCCTCACCCGGCGGGGTGACCGCCTGAAAACGCCACTGCAGCATGCGTTGCGTCTGGGTGAAGGTGCCCGCCTTTTCCACGTGGGTAGCAGCCGGCATGAGGAAGACCTCGGTGCCGATGTCCTCGGTCTTGAGTTCGCCGTTCTTAATCTCCGGCGAATCCTTCCAGAAGGACGCAGTCTCAATCTCTTGGAAGTCACGGACTACAAGCCACTTCAGCGCAGCCAGGCCACGGCGCTGCATACCGCCGTTGGACTGCGCCACTGCTGGGTTCTGGCCAAAGACAATGTAGCCCTCAACCTCGTGCTCGAGCATGGCCATGAGCGTCTCATAGGTGGAGTGCGCACCAGAGATGCGTGGCATGAGGTTGTAGCCCCACTCGTTGTCCTTGGTCGCAGCATCGCCCCAGTAGGACTTCATGAGGGAGACGGCGTAGTTCTCACCGATCTGCCAGAAGCCCTTCTGGTCTTCCTTACGGAAGCTGTCCACGTACTGCTTCCAGTTCTGCAGAGCCACGTGTGGCATCGGCAGGTAGCCCGGCAGCGAGTTGAACAAAGTCGGGATATCGGTTGAGCCTTGGATGGACGCGTGTCCACGCAGCGCCATGATGCCCGAACCCGGACGGCCGACGTTGCCCATCAGCAGCTGCAGGATCGCAGCGGTACGGATGAACTGTGCGCCCAGGGTGTGCTGGGTAAAGCCCAGTGCATATGCGAAGCACGTGGTGCGATCCGGCTTGGAGTTATCCGCGATGGAGTTAGCCAGGTAGAAGAAGTCCTCCTGCGAGATACCGCAGGTCTCCTCCACCATCTCCGGGGTGTAACGGGAGTAGTGACGCTTGAGAATCTGGAACACCGAGTTCGGGTGCTGCAGAGTCTCGTCTTTCTCCACGTTCCACGAAGAACCCTCCGGCTTACGGACATACTGCCACGAGTCGGTGACGTACTTGCCGGTCTCTGGATCATAGCCAGAGAACAAGCCATCCAAGTCCTCCGTGTCCTGGTAATCAGGGGAAATGATAGAGGAGGCGTTGGTGTACGAGACCACGTAATCGTGGAAGTAAAGCTCGTTGTCGAGCATGTACTTGATGATCGCGCCGAGCAGGACCACGTCAGTACCGCCGCGAATGCCGATGTGGCGGTTCGCGAAAGCCGAAGTACGGGTGTAGCGCGGATCCACGTGGATGATGCGCGCGCCGCGCTTCTTGGCCTCGACTACCCACTGGAAGCCCACTGGGTGGCACTCGGCCATGTTAGAACCCTCAATGACGATGCAGTCCGCATTCGCCATATCCTGCAGCGGTTGGGTCGCGCCGCCGCGGCCAAACGAAGTTCCCAAACTGGGAACAGTGGCAGAGTGTCAAATACGAGCCTGATTTTCGACCTGTATCGCGCCCGTGGCGGTAAACAGCTTCTTAATCAGGTAGTTCTCTTCGTTGTCCAAGGTCGCACCGCCCAGGCCAGCGATGCCCATGGTGCGGTTGAGGGTACGGCCCTCTTCGTCGGTGTCCTGCCAGTGCGCTTTGCGGGATGCCACAAAGCGATCGGCAATCATGTCCATGGCGGTCTCGGTATCGAGGTACTCCCACTCCGAGGAGTACGGCGCACGGTACTTGATCTTGGTCAGGCGCGTCGCAGAGTTGATCAGCTGCTCGGAAGCAGAGCCCTTGGGGCACAGTCGGCCGCGCGAGATTGGGGAATCTGGGTCGCCTTCGACCTGAATGACTTTGTTGTCCTTGACATAAACGCGCTGGGAACAGCCCACTGCGCAATAAGGACACACAGATTGCACGACGCGATCCGCCTCAACGGTCCTGCCGTGGAGCTCTTTGCTCTTCTTCGACTGGGTGCTCAAGTCCCTGCCGAAGGCGTCCTTGGAACGCACCTGGCGCACTACTGGCCAGTTGAGAGGACTAAATTTAGACATACAGTCAAAGTTAGTGCTACCTAGCCTCTAAAGCTAGAAAGGTGTACCTAAGTAGCAACTTTCGTACGTCCCCGGCTGGGCCCGGCTTGCTTAGCCACCACGCGGAACAAAGCGGGCGCTTCGCGTGTTGACAAAAGTATGGATAACCCAACGCATTTCGAACTCAAAGTCCCGGGCGGCAAGCTCCTTGTCGTAGACATCGAGGTCAACGACGGCACTATCTCGTCGGCGCAGGTCTCGGGTGATTTCTTCCTTGAGCCGGAAGAGGCCTTCGAGGCTCTCGGCCCCACGCTGGAGGGCTCCAAGGTTTCTGATTCCACGCAAGAGATCACCGCGCGGCTCGATGCCGCACTCGCCAAGATTAAGGCGGAGCATCCTGTGGCCCTCCACGGCTTTTCCACACACGATCTGGCCGTAGCTGTTAAGCGTGCGCTCTCAGGCGGCACCGACTTCACGGACCACCAATGGGAGATTCTCCAGCCGGGCGTGCTGCCTACCCCGGTGAACGTGGCGCTCGACGAGGTCATCCTCAACGAGGTGGCTGAGGGCAAACGTGGTCCGACGCTGCGTTTCTGGGAGTGGGACGATAAAGCGGTCGTGTTCGGCTCCTACCAGTCCTATGCCAACGAGCTGGACCAGGAGGGCGTCGACAAGCATAGCATCACCCCGGTCCGCCGCATGTCCGGTGGTGGCGCGATGTTCATGGAGGGCGGCAACTGCATCACGTACTCCATTTACGCCCCGGAGTCCCTGGTGGCCGGCTACTCCTACGAGGCTTCTTATGCCTACCTCGACCAGTGGGTGCTTGCTGCACTGGCCAAGCACGGTGTGAACGCTTGGTACGTGCCGATCAACGACATCACCTCCGACGGCGGCAAAATCGGCGGCGCTGCGCAGAAGCGTCGCGCGGGCGCAGTGCTCCACCACACCACGATGAGCTACAACATCGACGCGGACAAGATGATGGAAGTGCTGCGCATCGGCAAGGTAAAGGTCTCCTCCAAGGGCCTGGCCAGCGCCAAGAAGCGCGTGGATCCGCTGCGCCGCCAGACCGGCGTGGCGCGCGAGGAGATCATCGAGACCATGGCCCGCGAGTTCGCCACTCGCTACGGCGCCAAGGACGCCACGCTTTCCGACGCCACCCTTGCCGAGGCCGAGCGCCTCGTTTCCGAGAAGTACTCCACCGAGGAGTGGACGAAGCGAATTCCGTAATTCTTTCGCGGCTCTTCTCAGAGTTCAAAAGCAGCCCGGCGAAATCGCAGTTCCCGCTCAGCGGCATTAGTCGTCATGCGTTCACGACCTCAACACGCAGCCCCACCGCGCTGAGCAGTTCTAACACGGTGGAAAAGCTGGCTTTTCCGGTCCCCAGCTCCACATCTCGGACCGTTCTGTCGCTCACTCCCACCAACTCGCCCAATTCTTCCTGAGTCAATTGATACGCCTTTCGGCTTTCCCGCAGTGCGGTTCCGAGTTCAGACAACCAGCCATCGATGCGATTCATATCGGAAATATCCTTCCCTTTTACGCTTTTCAAACTCTAAAATAGCCTCGAAACCACAAAACAGGAAGTATTTTTCCGATTTACCCGTTTCTCCCGATATTCCCCTCGCTCCAGCAAGTTTTCGGAAGGATATTTCCCTTTCAAATCACCCGCACCACCACGCGGCCCGAAGGTTGACGGAGCGCCCCTTGCATGCCCCGGGCGCCCCAACCATGAGTCCGAGCCCACAATAGTTGCACGGGAATTTATAATCACCGTACAGTGTTGAGGTCATTAGTGAACCGATCAGTTCATAATTGATGGACTAGACAGTTCAAATACGTACAAAGTTGTCTACAACGCCGAACTCTCACAAGTTCGTAGTAAAAGGAATTTTCGTGTCTCAACAAACAACGCAATCGCGCAAGCTGCCAGGCTGGACAACCGGCTTCGGCGCGCAGGTTATCGCGGGCCTTATCATCGGCCTCATCTTGGGTTTCATTGCATCCGGCATGGACGCTGGTCTGCCTGCCGACGATGAGAAGGGCTCCTGGCTCACCCAGACCCTCACCGGCGTGGGCAGCGCTTATGTCCAGCTACTCAAGGTGATGGTCCCGCCGCTCATCTTCGCGGCAGTGGTGACCTCCGTGGCTAACCTGCGCAAGGTGGCCAACGCCGCCTCGCTGGCTATCTCTACCCTGGTGTGGTTTGCCATCACCGCTTTCTTCTCCGTTATCACGGGCATCCTCGTCGCACTCGTGATGAAGCCGGGCGTGGGCACCACCGTGGATGCCGCCAGCGCAGCCGAGCCTTCCCACATCGGCTCCTGGACTGCGTTCCTGCAGCAGCTTGTGCCGTCCAACTTCATCGGCCTGAAGGCCTCCTTTGACGACGGCGAAGTGTCCTTGGGCTTCGGCGCACTCCAGCTGCTCGTCATCTCCTTGGCACTGGGTATTGCTGCAGTGAAGGCCGGCAAGGCTGCCGACCCATTCCTGCGCTTTACCGAGTCCTTCCTCAAGGTCATCCAGGTAGTCCTGTGGTGGATCATCCGCCTGGCTCCGATTGGTACCGCAGCCCTCATCGGTAAGGCAGTGGCCACCTACGGCTGGGACGCGCTGGGCTCCCTGGGCAAGTTCGTGCTCGCGATGTACGTGGGCCTCGCACTCGTCATCGGCGTGGTTTACCCAGCAGTTCTTACCTTCAACAAGATTCCGGTCATGGGCTTTTACAAGCGCGTCTGGCCAGTGTTCTCCCTGGGCTTTGTTACCCGCTCCTCCATGGGTGTTATGCCGGTGACTGAGCGCTACACCGAGCAGGCCATGGGCGTTCCGCGCGAGTACGCTTCCTTCGCCATCCCGCTGGGTGCTACCACAAAGATGGATGGCTGCGCCTCGGTCTACCCTGCTATCGCCGCCATCTTCATCGCTCAGTTCTACAACATTGACCTGACTCTGACGCAGTACCTACTCATCATCTTCGTCTCCGTCATCGGCTCTGCTGCTACCGCGGGCACCACCGGTGCAACCGTCATGCTCACGCTGACCCTGTCCACCCTGGGTCTGCCGCTCGCCGGCGTTGGTCTGCTGCTGGCAATCGAGCCAATCATCGACATGGGCCGCACTGCAGTCAACGTCACGGGCCAAGCACTGTGCGCCACCATCGTGGCCAAGCGCGCAGGCATCCAGGACCAAAAAGTCTGGGACGCTGCCGAGAACGGCGTCTCCGACCTCATGGAAACCAAGGATCGCGAGTCCGTCAACGCCTAAGAAACTTAGGCATTAACGCAGGAAGACACCTCACCAAGTGGGGTGTCTTCTTCGTTTTGCTGCGGTTACTCTCGGTGCCGGTCGGACTCGGTCGGCACCGGTCGGACTCGGTCGGCGGCGGTCGGCGGTGGGCTGTACGCTAGTCGACGATCGCCCCCAGAAAGGCCGCCATGGCAGGTGCCAGGTGGATGGCCTGTGTGTTAGTGAGTACCGCGCCTTTGAGGGAGCCCACACCAGAGATAGCGTCGAAGTCGAGGCCGCGGAAGTCCACGTCTTTCATCCGCGCCGCATCCACCCGCAGGGTCCGCGCGCGGCAGCCCCGGAAGGCCACGCGTTGGGCCTGCGCCTGGGACAAATCGACTTCGTCGAATACGCAGTCTTCAAAGAGGACATCCCGCAATGTTCCACCAGAATGGTTAGTCCAGGCGAATTTGCACCCACTGAACTTCACCGAAAAGAGGTCCGCTTCGGCGAAGTCTGCAGCGCCAAAGCGGGAATCAGCCACCTCGACGTCGCGAAGCACGGTGCGCGCCATCCTCCATCCCGGCGCATCGAGGCCGGTCAGCTCGCACTCGGTGAAAGTCGATGAGGAAAGGTCGATTCCGTCGAGTGAGGAATCAGCAACCATGCACCCAGTCAGTGACATCCCTTGAAGGTTGCGCTCAAACTCGCCGGAGAACCACTCGTTTTCAAACACTCCCCTCGCGTCCAGTCCCAGGCCTTCCCGCACTTCCAGGTGCAATGAAGATAGTTGGGGCGCTTGGACGATCCGGCGAGTCACTGCTTACTTCCTTTGGGTCGTGTTTTATTCATTTACGCGTTGCGTTCTATAGGCGCAAGCTTACGCAGCACCAACTCCGGCAACCACGAACGTGCCCCGATTGTGCGGGCGAAGTTACGTATTCCACACCTGTGTGGCACCCACGTGGCCCGCCAATGCTGCGCTAACCAGCAGTGCAACTGCAGCGACGCGGAGGCTCACAAAGTCGCAGGATCGACTGGGACGCTGATCGATTGTGCAGGAAGATAAGGGCGCAACAAGGCTAGGAGGCCAAAGTGGCGCTGGTTGAGCAGTGGATTGAACAGGCTTCGTGCGCTGATCTGAAGGTCCGGCTCAACAGTCAGCAACGCTTGGTACACCGGCCACTGCTCCTCATCCGACGCTAGGGAGCGAACCAAATGAACCCAGACGGTTTCGCCAAAGCGATTGACAGCGTTGGGATCGGCGCCTGCAGCGATGAGCTTTTCAATGACTGGGGCGTCCTGCGCGCAGAGCTCTGGGTTGTCCGCCAGCTCCGGCAGCAGCTTGATTGGCGGTGCCCAACCGAACTCAAGCATCGCCGTGAGTGCCTCAACTCTTTCGGCAGTGTCACGGACACGCGATGCATCGAAGAATACGGCTTCCGGGTCATGGCTCGCCCAGTCGATAGTGTCAACGAAAGTCATTACTGTGCCTCCTGGAGTTGAATCACGAGCCAATCGGGAATCCATTCCGCGGTGCGCGGGAAAGTCTCTATGTCGGCCACCCACTGCTGCGGGCTAGGTTGTACCGACCACGCCGGGCGGTAAGCAAAGTTAGGTCTGAGGACAAAACCGTTAGGTCCTGCCTTACCGTGCAGCGAGAGCCACGCTCCACGGGGATCGTCTTTGCGATAACGGGCATCCAAGAATTCTGCACGTTTGCTTGCTGGCAGTTCCCCGCTGACCTCGTAGATTTCGCCGCATGCACGCAGTACGAACTCTGGCAGGTCGGCGTCGATGGGGCCGTCGTAAGGCCCCTCTTGGTAATTAACAGGCGCGGCAGGAGCAACGCCGTATTTTTCTTCGACCCACTGACGCGCGGATTCAAGTTGAGTGCGGGCCTGGGGACGCAGCTCATCCACCTCTTGCGCGGAAAGGCGTTTGCCATCGATGATGATGCCATGTTCGGCAGGAGCGAAGTCGATGAGCTCTCTCACCGTCATCTGCAACTGTGCTCCCTCGAAAGACGCGATGTCTAGGGTATGCGCCTCCAGATGCGGTAGCTTTTTTGCGGCTGCGAATCTTGAGCTTGAGCGGACGCGGCTTTGCTAGCGCCACTCCGACCAGCGGGGCGAAATTGAAAGTATCGGGCTTTTCCATGGCAGTCTCCTGTCACGTATAACTGCAAAGTCGTTGACCATGTGCCGCCTAGTGTAAGCAATTACTGTGACATCCGCCCCAGGAGTTTCCGCACTGAAGTTTCACGCTGCGCAGGTCGCTAAGAAATGGCTGAGTTGCGCCAGCCACAGACCGAGGAGCTAAGCAGTGGCAGCCGTAACGTGCACTGTTTCGCCGTATGCGCGCCGACCATGCACGAAGTAGTACAGCACCGTCGCCAAGGCCACGGTTGCGGCAAGCACCCAATACATAGCGGAGTAGCCCAGCGCAGAAATCAGCATGCCCAAGACCACGGGGCCAAAGCCGATTCCGATGTCGAGGAGTAAGAAGAGCGTCGAAATACCCGCGCCCATCTCGTGCGGAGCCACGAGGCGCACGGCCACCGCTTGCGCCGCCGGCATGATGGAGCCATAGCCCAAGCCAACCAAAGCACCCGCGATGACGACCTCCCAGTCAGCTACTGCGATAGCAAGTACCACGAGACCAATCATGAACGAAGCGAGTGCACCGTAGAAGATGACGTTATCGCCGTGGCGATCCTGGACACGGCCCAAGACAAAGCGCATCGCGAGGCTGACAATCGCATAGGCAATGAAGAAGAAGCTGGCGCCCGTCGCCAGGTCGGACGCGTCAGCATAAGCGTTGAGGTACGTGATGATGCCTGCATAAGCAACGCCGATGAGAAGCATGAAGAAGCCAAAGGGCGCGACCGCCGGGTGGACGATGTTGGCCAGGCTAAAGGTCACGCTGGGGCGCTCCTGCGTAGGAATCTTGAGTGCCAGTGCCAAAGCCACGGCACATACCGTGAGGCTGAGCACCACAACGAAGATGGTGTTGTAGCCACTCGCACCGACGATAGCCAGTCCTGCCGCCGGGCCAAAAGCGGTGGCAAGGGTAGTTCCCAAGGCAAAGTAGCCCGTACCCTCAGCACGGCGATGTTCAGGAATGACGGACTGCGCCACGGCCATGACGGCAGTCGACGCCACCGCATACCCCAGGCCATGAATGATGCGCACGACGATAAGCAGCGCCAACGAGTGCGCAACAAAATACGCGGCACATGCCACGGTCACGAGAACCAACGAGACCAAGAGGGACTTTTTACGTCCTGCCGCATCTACCAGATATCCCGAGAACAGTCGCGCAATGGTCGCACCGACCACGAAGGAGCTGGAGGCAAAGCCGCCCGCTGTGTCTGATGCACCAAACTGTTGCACCGCATACAAAGCCATGATCGTCACCAACAGGTAAAAGACCATGAATTGGGCAAAATTAACCAGCCATGCAAAGGCGAATGTTGGGGTGATGAGTTTCTGCTCAGCGGACGTAGGAAACACCTTCTTGACAAATATGGAGTTAAAACGAACCCTAAAACGGTATCAGACCCTTAATCAGCGCATGGCGCTAGCTGGGCAGCAGAGCGGCTACCTCGGCGTCGGAAAGCACTGCGTCCTCAAAGTTGCGCAGCGTCTCCTCCGCGTTGAACTCCACACCGATGAGCACGATCTCAGAGCCCGGCGTCACTCCGTTGGAGGCCCACAGTGAGGCCGGCTGAATCTGCAGGTTTGGCCCTGCCTGCTGCCAGGCGTGGGCAACGCGCAGATCCGTGTCGATCCAGCAATACCCCTTGGAGCGAACCAGCCCGGTACTCGCGCGCAGCGCCTTGAGCAGTCGCTCACGATTGAACGGCCTATCGGAGCGAAAGACGACGGAAGAAATCCCGTACTCCTCAGTCTCCGGTGTGTGTGGATTGGCCAGTTCCTCAGCATAGCCGTGATAGGTCGCGGCGGTAGCGGGGTTATAAAGGGCGGCATCGAGGATGAGCTCGGTGGCGATGACGCCGTTGGTCACCGGCACCACCTTGGCGCGGCGGTTCATAGCCTTGACGGTAGCGATGACCCGCTCGGTCTCCTCCGCGTCGACGAGATCGGTCTTGGTAATCAAGATAAGGTCGGCGAACTCAACCTGGTCCACTAAAAGGTCCGCGATGGTCCGGTCATCTTCCGGAGTCGCTTCGATTCCCTGTGAGACAAGGCTGCGGCCGCGACGTAGCTGGTCTAAGAAGGTCGAAGCGTCGACGAGGGAGACCATCGTGTCGATGTTCGCGTAGTCCTGCAGCTTGAAGCCGTCTTCGAATTCCCACTCAAAAGTGGCGGCAACCGGCATCGGCTCGGAGATGCCGGTCGACTCAATGATGATCTGGTCATATTTGCCTGACCCTGCAAGGCGCGCAACCGAGTCGATGAGGTCCTCACGCAGGGTGCAACAGATGCAGCCGTTGGACAGCTCCACGAAACGATCTTCGCCGCGTTCGAGGTGGCCCTCCCCTGCAACGAGCGCCGCATCGATGTTGACCTCGGAGAAGTCGTTGACGATGACGGCTAGCTTGCGGCCTTGTCGGTTAGCCAGCAGGTGATTGAGCACGGTGGTTTTGCCGCTGCCCAGGAATCCAGAAAGAACAGTCACGGGTGTAGTCATTCCGCAAATGATAATCATTTTCATTTACGGAGACAACTACGCTCCAACCGAAAACCCTCCGCATGTAATCAGAACCAAAGCGCCACTGCGGGTCCAGTTCCTCACACAGGGCACAGAACTCGTCGAAGCGCGGATACAGCGCGGAGAAGTCTGCCCGCGTCAAGGTGTTCATCTTGCCCCAGTGTGGGCGGCCGCCGGCGGCCTTCAGAATGGACTCCACCTTTGGCAAGTATTCGTATGGGTTTTTGAAACGCGGGACGTGGAACGCGATGTACATCGACTCGTGGCCGTTGGCGGTAGACAGCGCGACGTCGTCAGGTGCCGTGGTGCGTAGCTCCAGCGGGAAAGCAATCTGTCAGCCCTGTGCATCAATTAAACGTCGGATTTCTCGCACCGCTTCAGGTCCATCCGCCAGTGGTCGACTTCGCGGGAGTGCGGCTGAGTGAGCGCCGCGGTCCGACTTTGACGCCACGCAGATGGGAAGCCCACCCGCACGCGTCACCATTTGTTCCGCGTTGAAGTCGAAAGCGGCAATGTCAATGACACCAAGAGGGGCAGCCGCCTCGCCGGCCCTGACGAGTGGCGCGATAGTTTCCCGGAGCTGCGGGCTCGGAATTCTTGAAAGCGTTGCCATAAAGTAATGCTACTCACACTCGCACCATGATTGCGATACATATCACAATCAATTTCTGGCACTATAGACTCCATGAAAACCTTCACTAGTGCTCATCTCCCGCCGCGCGTCTCTGATTTCCTGGCCACCAACCCGGTAGGCGACGTGCGTGGTTCCGGCGCTCAACACACAGCACTCATGCCGTTTACAGGCGAAGAGCTTTTCTCCTTCCCCACGGCCACGCCCAAGGACGTCGCCGCTGCCGTCACCACCGCACGGGCCGGGGTAGGCCAGGGCAATCGCGGGCGCATACTGCTCAAGCTCCACGACCTAATCCGGAAACATGAAGAGCTCATCCTCGACCTCATTCAGGCTGAGAACGGCAAGTCCCGCTCGCACGCCTACGACGAGGTGATGGATCTCTATAACTGCGCGCGCTTTTATGGCGTGAACATACGCAAGGCCTTTGGTCCGGAGCGACATCCCGGCGCGTTGCCGGTGCTCACCAAGACGCGCACCCAGCACTACCCACTGGGTGTCGTGGGGCTCATCTCCCCGTGGAACTATCCGCTTTCCTTGGGCGTGGGCGACGTGCTGGCGGCGCTTTCTGCTGGCAACTCTGTGGTTCACAAGCCTGATTCCCAGACCACGCTGACGGCAATCTTGGTCCGCCGGCTGGCGATTGAGGCCGGCCTTCCGGAGGCTGCCTGGCAGCTAGTACCGGGCAACGGCGCGGAGGTGGGCGACGCCTTGGTCCCCCTCGTCGACGGTCTTTCCTTTACTGGTTCCACCAAGGTGGGCAAGTCCATTGCTGCCCAGGCGGCCGGACGTCTCATCCCCACAATGTTGGAGCTCGGCGGTAAGAATCCAATGCTGGTGCTTGACGACGCCCCCCTTGAGCCCACCGCTCGCGGCGCCGTGCGCACGGCCTTCTCGTCCTCGGGTCAACTGTGCATGTCCGCCGAACGTGCCTACGTGCACACGGACATTTATGAGGACTTCCTCGTTGCGCTTACGAAAGCCCTCGACGAACAGAGACTGGGCGCGGCGTTCTCCGATGCCGCAACTATCGGCCCGCTGACTTCGCAAAAGCAGCTCGAGACCGTCCAAGCCCATGTGCGCGACGCTGTGGACAAGGGCGCAACCATTGTCTACGGCGGAAAGCATCGCCCGGAACTCGGGCCGTTTTTCTTTGAGCCCACGGTGCTCACTGGGGTAACGCAGGAAATGGAGCTCTTCGCTAACGAGACCTTCGGCCCAGTGTTGGCTGTGTACGAGGTCGATTCTGATGCTGCTGCCATCCACGCAGCAAATGACACGAACTACGGCCTATGCGCCTCAGTGTGGTCGGGCAGCTCCCGCCACGGCTGGGAGGTTGCTTCCCAGTTAGAAGCGGGCATGGTCAATATCAACGAGGGCTTTGCCGCAGCATATGGTTCTATTGCCGCGCCGGGTGGCGGCGTAAAGGAGTCCGGCCTCAATCACCGCCACGGTATTACCGGCATGCGCCTGTGGGCAAATGAGCGCACCGTAGCCGAGCAAAAGCTGCACCCGCTGGCGCCCTCGGAGCTACTGCCGCCGCAGCGCTTCCAGAAGCTCATCACCACGGGCATGGCGGCCATGAAGGCGCTGCGCCTGTAGCAGCATGCCTGTGGGCTATGGAAAACGGTACGGCTCTGGCTAGCCTGCGTGAACCCGCTTAAGGCATGCGCAAGATGCGGCGATGCACCGTGCCGGCGGGCTCGACGTGGATGAACACTTCGGCGCCTGGGAAAAGCTCGTCGATGTTGTCCTCGATGCGATCCGCGATGTCGTGGGCCGCAAGAACTGTCCACTCACCAGGCACGTCCATGGTGAGATAGACCAAGCGCTGACGGCCCGATGCGATGGTACGCCGCGACGTGAACAACACGCCGAATTCTTCCTCAAGCTCAGTAAGTCGCGCATCAAGCTCAGCGTGCTCTTCCTTGGGCAGGGACTCGGAAAGCAGGCTACTCAAGGATTCTTTGAGCAGCTTGTAACCGGTCCACAGGATATTGATGCCCACTGCAAAAGCGACGATCGGATCGAGCCACAGCCAGTCCGTCAGGGCAACCAGCGCGATGCCCACGAGGACGCCAACAGAAGTCCACACGTCAGTCAGCACGTGATGGCCGTCGGCTCGAAGCGTTGCCGAACGATATTTCTTGCCCGCTTTCAGCAACACCAGACCGACAGCCAGATTAAGAACCGAAGCTAGCGTCGAAAGCGCCAGACCAATGCCTGGCTGTTCCAAGGGCTGGGGGTTGAGCAAGCGCAATGCAGAGGTATAAATGATGAGTGCTGCGGCGACAAAGATCATCGCACCCTCTACCAACGCGGAAACATACTCGGCCTTGCCGTGGCCGAATTGATGGTTCGCGTCAGCCGGCTTCGCGGCAATACGAAGGGCGATGAAGCCCACGACTGCGGCAACGAGGTTGACTCCGGATTCCAAAGCGTCAGACAGGAAGCCGACGGAACCAGTAAGCATGGCCGCAAGGACCTTTAAGACAATGGTGAGAACAGCCGTCGCGATGGACAGCTTCATGAAACGCTCAAGCAGGAGCTGCTCGGAAGGGAGTGCCATACAGATACCTTCGGTTAGTCGGCGTGACACGGCCATCCGTATGCGGTTTGGGGAGGACCGGTCAACGTAGGAGCTACGGACCGAAGGTATCGCTCACTCACGAATTTCGCAAGCTGGGTGGCCGGGCGCATAGGCACCAGTATGTCGACCATCCATCCGCCGCCATGGGGGCCGCGGAGGAGCTACTCCCCTTCAGGAATTTTAGGTTAGCAAGCCGCCGAGTTGCCAACAACTCGGCGGCTCAAGCAATGCTGAGACTACAGTTTTAATCTCAGGCGAGCGCTAGCCACCAATCTTGAAGTCGCAGACGTCGCCGTCCTGCATGATGTAGTCCTTGCCCTCTTGGCGGACCTTGCCCTCGGCGCGGGCCTCGGCCATGGTGCCAGCGGCGTCGAGGTCATCAAAGGAAACGATTTCGGCCTTGATGAACTTCTTCTCAAAGTCGGTGTGGATTACCCCCGCAGCCTGCGGAGCAGCCGAACCCTGCTTGATGGTCCAAGCGCGGGCTTCCTTCGGACCAGCAGTCAGGTAGGTCTGCAGGCCGAGCGTTGCAAAACCTGCCTTAGCCAGAGTTGCCAGGCCAGGCTCGGTCTGGCCGACGGACTCGAGGAGCTCCATCGCTTCGTCCTCGTCGAGCTCAAGCAACTCGGTCTCAGTCTGGGCATCAAGGAACACGCACTCTGCTGGGGCAACGAGCTCGGCGAGCTCGGCCTTCTTCGCGTCGTCGGTAAGCACTGCTTCATCAGAGTTGAAGACGTACAGGAACGGCTTCGAATTCATCAAGTGCAACTCACGCACGAGAGCGAGGTCGATTTCGCCGTTCTTGGAAGCAGCGAACAAGGTACGGTCATCCTCTAGGATTTCCTGCGCCTTCTTGGTGGCCTCAACGGTCTCAGCCAGATCCTTGTTCTTGCGCGCTTCCTTCTCCAGTCGCGGCAGAGCCTTCTCGATGGTCTGCAGATCGGCCAGAATCAGCTCAGTGTTGATCACAGAGATGTCGTGCGCTGGGTCAACCTTGCCATCAACGTGGATGACATTGTCATCAGAGAAAGCGCGAACCACCTGGCAGATCGCGTCTGCCTCACGGATGTTAGCGAGGAAGGCGTTGCCCATGCCCTCGCCCTTGGACGCGCCTTCCACGATGCCGGCGATGTCCACGAAGGACACGGTCGCAGGCAGGATGCGCTCGGAGCTAAAGATCTCCGCCAAGCGGTTAAGGCGATGATCCGGCAGCTCCACGAGGCCAACGTTCGGCTCAATCGTGGCGAACGGGTAGTTGGCCGCCAAAATGTCGGAACGGGTCAGGGCATTAAACAGCGTGGACTTGCCAACGTTAGGCAGGCCGACGATTCCAAGTGTAAGACTCACAGGGGCAATCCTAACGCACGCGGATTTTTTTCAGGCAAGATGGTGGGGTGAGTTCTCAATCGCCTTCCTCATCATCCATGCCGCCTTCTGGACACAAGTCTGATCTGGACCAAGCTGGGCTTGGCGATCGTTTCGATGGTTCCGTCGACGCGACATCGCTTGACGACGTCTCCCCTCACCCACCGGGAGATCAGGTCGACCGTTCCGTCGTCGTCGGCGAGGTCATCAAGTCGACCTCGCTGTGGGCTCTGCGCCTTTTTGTTATTTGTGTATTCCTCTATGCGCTATTCCGCATGGCTGGAAACTTCTGGCGCGGCATCCTGCCGATTCTGTTGGCACTCATTATCTGTACTGTGCTCGCACCTGTCGCAGGATGGCTACGGCGCCATCACGTACCGAGTTCACTTGCCGCTGTACTGACTATCCTCGTTTCCTTCAGCGGGTTGGGTGCGCTTTTCCTTTTCATTGCGCCTAACTTTGTGCGCCAATCACAGACGCTGTATCTGCAGACCGCAAACGGTATCCAGGCTCTTCGCTTGTGGGTACAACAGCCACCGTTGAACCTTAACGAGGATGAGATCGGAACCTACATCGACGAGATCGCCCTGTGGGCACAGAAGCAGGCAGGCTCCATCGCCGGCTCCGTCTTTAACGGCATCGGCCAGGCCACTTCCATGATTGTCACATTGATGGTGGTCCTGGTCCTCACGTTCTTCTTCCTCAAGGACGGCCACCACTTTCTGCCCTGGCTGCGCGAAGCCACGGGGCGCCGCACCGGCTGGCACCTCACCGAGCTTTTGACCCGCGGTTGGAACACCTTGGGCGGCTTCGTCCGCGCGCAGGCTCTCGTATCGCTAGTAGATGCCGTCTTCATCGGCATCGGCCTCGCGATTATTGGCGTTCCGCTCGCGCTGACATTGGCCATCATCACGTTTATCGCAGGCTTCATTCCTTTTGTCGGCGCCATCGTGGCCGGCGCCCTGTCCGTGACGATTGCACTGGTCTCGCTGGGAGTCACGAAGGCGTTGCTCGTCCTTCTTCTGGTCTTGGTGGTCCAGCAACTTGAGGGAAACGTGCTTTCCCCATGGCTGCAGTCCAAGGCCATGAACCTACACCCAGTGGTGGTCTTAACCTCCGTCACCGTGGGTTCTGCACTCTTCAATCTCGTAGGTGCATTCCTGGCGGTACCGGCCGCTGCCATGTTCGCGGTTGCCTACCGCTATTTCCAAGACATGATGAAGCTGAAATCCGGAGAGAAAACAGCCGAAGAACTGCACTTTGCTACCGTCGCCGGCTTCCTCATCGGTCGCTACACCCAGGAGCAGGGCGAACATAAGCGCGCCGAGTGGCTGACAATGCCGGATCACAAAGCCCCCAATGCGGCGCCTGCCGACGTTGCACACGAAGGCGTGGGAGACAGGCTCGACGACGCAGTCAACATGGATGCCCGGCCCAATAACATCGGTGACGAGGAGGCCCCTGCATCGCGCGGTGCCCGCGCCCACGTTGTTCGAGGTAGCGTCCAGCGAGCAATGTCCCGTTTCGAACACTTGTTGCATCCAGACAAGAAGGATTAAACCGGGATGTCCTGAGCACGTGCAAGGGTGGTGAGCATGTCTACTGCCTTGCCCGTGCTTTTGTTGTTTTTCGGCGTCATCCTGGGAGCCATCCTCGGATGGTTGGCACGCGCATATAGCTCTAGCTCATCCCAGCCTTCTGCCGAACACCGCGCCCTCCAGGAATCACAGCGCCGCCAGGCAGAGCTTGCCCCGCTGGAAAAGGCGATGGATAGGTTGGGCTACCAGCTGCAGGAGCTCGAGGAAAGCCGCGCCACGGAACTCGCAGCGTTGTCGAGTCAGGTCCAGGCTGTGACGCGTACCTCCACGAAACTAACCGACAGAACCGACAAGCTGGTTGGCGCACTACGCTCGCCGAACGTGCGCGGCCGATGGGGAGAGATGCAGCTCGAGCGCGTGGTTGAAATCGGCGGCATGCTCAAGCACGTCGACTTTAATACGCAGGCCACGGCCCGAATTCAAGGCACCACGGTCCGCCCCGACCTAGTCATCCACCTCGCGGGTGGGCGCAGCGTCATCGTAGATGCCAAAGTCCCCTTCTCTTCCTATCTTGATGCCCTTGAAACCGAGGACCCGGAAGAGCATGCGGGCTATTTAAGACGCCACGCGCATCTGTTGCGCAATCATGTCCAGGCGCTGGCCCACCGCGACTACATCGAAGCCTTTTCTCCCACGCCGGAGTTCGTGGTGCTCTTTGTACCGGCGGATCCTTTCCTCGATGCCGCGCTGGGCGTCGACCCCGAGCTCTTGGAATTCGCCTTCGAGCGCAACATTGTCATCGCTACCCCGAGCACGCTCTTCGCACTTTTACGCACTGTTGCTCTGGGCTGGCGCCACGAGGACCTCTCCGAAAAGGCCAGGGAAGTCCAGAGGCTTGGCAGCGAATTCTACTCCAGGCTGGGCACGCTCAACGAGCACTACAACAAGGTCGGCCGCAGCCTGGAAAAGGCAGTCGAAGCCTACAACTCGAGTTTGGGTTCCTTGGATTCTAGAGTCGGTGTCACCGCGCGCCGCTTGTATGAGCTAGAAATTCCTGCGCGCACCGACCGACGCCCCGTGGAACCCCAGCCGGTACAGGCCGAACCACGTCGGCCGCGTTTCGAAGATTAACTATTAGGCAATTAATTTCGCCACATTCGGCCAAGAAAATACCGAAAGGGCCAGCAAAGCCTGTAGAATCGTCCGGCGTGTCACTTGCCAAAAATCGAAACCACCGAGCCAGACGTGAATCTGCCGCCGTGCACGGGCTAACGCTGCCCAAGGCCCTCTTTGGTCTGGTAGCTGCGTTAATCGTTGCAGCACTCATCACGATCGTCGTGGGTTCGATCGGCTGGCCATTTTTCGCCGTTTTCACGCTCGGCGCACTCGCCATGACTTTCTTGGTCAACCCCCGCGGGTTGTATCTCTTGGTGATCAGCATCCCCTTGCTGTTTACGGTGGCCATTGTTTCAACATCGTGGATTTTGGCCGTGCAAGCGGCACCGGAAGGGGCCTCCCCATTCTCCACTACCTCCCTTTTGACCACAGCTTTCCCATTCCTCCAGCGCTTTCCGTGGCTGATCATCGTCTTCCTTCTGTGTGCTCTCCTTGCCGTGTTTAGGCTGTGGAACGGCAAGAACAATGCCAAGTCACGCAACGTCAAAGCCCAGGTTGCCCGCCGCGCTCAACAAAAGGCAGAAAGACGCAATCGTGATGAGCGACTTTCCGTTGCGGAACTCATCGCCCGCGATAAGAAGGCGAAAGAAACAGCTCGTCAGCGCACCGGACGCCTCCGGGAAATGGACCGCGAAGAGCGCCGGCGACAGCAAGCAGTCGAGCGCGAGGCTCGCGAGCGAGCTGCGAGCGTTAGCTCGGCGGAATACGACGACTCCGATTTCGCCCCGCGTCGCCCGGATCCGCAGCGCCGCGCAGGTGACGTCGACAAGCAGCCTGCTAAAGAGCCCAAGGCCAAGCCAGCTTCTCCCCTCGACGAGAACCTCTACGAGGACTAGATTCTGCCGCGAAGCAAGAGACAGAGAAAGACCCGACTCCCCTCCTTGACTGGAGATGAAAGTCGGGTCTTTCAGTGCCTTTAGCGCGGTATCTAAGTTTCCGGCCTTAAGCCTTAGCGCCTTGTGCAGTACGTGCTGGGCGCAGCTCACGCGGCAGGGAGAACTGAATGGTCTCCGTGGACGTCGTAACCTGCTCGACGTTGGAGTAGCCGCGCTCGTCGAGGAACTCGAGGACCTCGCGCACAAGCAGCTCAGGTACGGAAGCGCCACAGGTAACGCCTACGGTCTCCACACCTTCCAGCCATGCCTCATCAATCTCGCTCGCGAAGTCAACGAGGTGGGAAGCCTTAGAGCCTGCCTCCAGGGCAACCTCGACGAGACGCACAGAGTTAGAAGAGTTCTTGGAGCCCACGACGATCATCAGATCGCACTTCGGAGCGATATTCTTCACCGACTCCTGACGGTTCTGGGTGGCGTAGCAAATATCGTCTGAAGGCGGGTTCTCTAGGTGCGGGAAACGCTCGCGCAGCTGGTTGACGATGGTGATGGTCTCATCCACCGAAAGCGTGGTCTGGGACAGCCAGATGAGCTTTTCTTCTTGGAGGAAATCAGGCAGCTTGGCGACGCCCTCTACACCATCAACGAGGTGCGTTACCTCAGGTGCTTCACCGGCGGTACCTTCGACCTCCTCGTGGCCCTCGTGCCCCACGAGCAGGATGTGGTAGCCGTCACGGTGGAAACGACGTGCCTCGTTATGCACCTTGGTCACCAGCGGGCAGGTAGCATCGAGCGTGAGCTGCTTACGGCCCTCAGCCTCAGCACGCACGGCAGGAGCGATGCCGTGAGCAGAGAAAACCAGGTGTGCACCCTCCGGTGCTTCGGAGGCTTCTTCGACGAAGATGACGCCGCGCTTGGCCAGGGATTCCACAACGTAGCGGTTGTGGACGATCTGCTTGCGGACATAAATTGGGGCGCCGTACTTCTCCAGCGCCTTCTCCACTGTCTCAACTGCGCGATCGACGCCAGCGCAGTAGCCGCGCGGTGCCGCCAGGAGAACGTTCTTGCCAGTCTCAGTCATGGCCTCCAGAGTATCTAAAAGTCGTAGACAACAGTAGATTGGGTGGCTTATCCTCGTGCTACGAGAGAGTGTGAGGAGTACAGCACGAGTACTGCACTGAAGTGTCCCAGGTTTTGTTCTGTTTGAGTAGACGGGCGAGTCTTCGAACTTGCCGAAGAAGTTTGATCAGCAGGCAATGGACGCAGGCCGCTCGACGAGAGAATCACCAGCTGCAGGACACTAATGAGTTGTTGAAGGCCGCTTCGGCTTGTTCGCGTCGGAACCAGGCCCGAAACGTCGGAAACTAGGGCATTGCCATTAGCCGCGAGCAAACAGCCCGGCTGAAGTCGAAGCCGAATTTTTGGGAACATCACCCCGGTCAAGAAACAATGGAAATCAAGGCAAAAGCCGAGGAACAAAACCCAGGGCACTTCACACAACAGGGCGTGACCGGTAAATACGCCCGAGCTCGCAGCCCCGGACGGTCACGTGTCCGGCAAGGGCAATAGACTATGAGGCATTCAACGCTGTGCAGAAAGGCTGCTTTGTGAATCAACCGGCAAACTCCCCAGAGACGCCCTGGCCCGTTGGCAAGGTCAATGACCAAGTCAAGGGCTGGATTGAGCGTCTCGGTTTTCTTTGGGTAGAAGGCCAGCTGACCCAGGTAAACGTCAAACGCTCATGGAAGCTTTCCTATCTGACGTTGCGCGACGTCGAACAAGAAAAGTCCGTGCAATTAACCTGCCCCACGGACATGGTGCTGAAGATGCCCACGCCGCTCAAAGATGGCGATCGAGTAGTGGTCTACGGTAAGCCAGCTTTCTACGCTGGACGCGGTTCGTTCTCCCTGTGGACTACTGAGATCCGTCACGTTGGGGCGGGTGATCTCTTGGCCCGCATTGAGATGCTGCGCCAGCAGCTTGCAAAGGAAGGTCTTTTCGATCCTTCCCGCAAGCTGCCGCTTCCCTATCTTCCGCACAAGGTCGGTCTGATTACCGGGCGCGGTTCTGCGGCCGAACGCGACGTCTTGGCAGTGGCCAAGGACAGGTGGCCGGCCGTTCAATTCCACGTCATCAACACCGCGGTGCAGGGTGCCAATACGGTGCCGCAGGTGATCGACGCTCTCCAGACTCTCGATGCTGACCCAGAAGTCGATGTCATCATCATCGCGCGTGGTGGCGGATCGGTAGAAGACCTCCTCCCCTTCTCCGAGGAAGCCCTGCAGCGTGCGGTGGCATCCGCTCATACCCCAGTGGTCTCAGCCATCGGGCACGAGCCAGACAACCCAGTGCTGGACAACATCGCAGACTTGCGCGCCGCCACGCCTACCGACGCCGCCAAGCGCGTCGTCCCTTCCGTCGCCGAGGAGTACGCCTTGGTCGATGAGGCACGCTCCCGCATGGCAGCGGCCCTGCGCGGCTGGGTTGAGCGGGAAAGACGCGGTCTGGAAAACATTCGCTCCCGCCCAGTTCTGGCAGACCCAATGACGCCGATCAATGCTCGCCGTGAGGAGCTGGAGCGTTCCCGTGCATTGATGAATCGCGACATCCACTACCTGCTGGATAAAGAAGAAAATCGCATCGCGGCCTTGCGTGCGCAGGTTTCGGCGCTTGGCCCCTCAGCCACCTTGGAGCGCGGTTACTCAATCGTGCAGGTAGTCCCCCGGGATGGCTCAGGTCCTGAGGTTGTTACTTCTTATGAGCAATCGCCTCCAGGATCGCAGCTGCGCATCAGGGTTGGTGACGGTTCCATCACCGCAGCGGCCATGGCAGCTAAGCCCGCGGACTAAGCAACTAGCCATAGTTTCAAACCAAGACAGCAACCCAAGACAGCTACGAAGAACACAACCACAAGATAAAAGGTAGAGGGAAATATGAATGACACCATCGGTTCCGGCACCCCGGGCCAAGATGCTTTTCCGCCAGTAGAGCAGCTCTCCTACGAGCAGGCTCGTGATGAACTCATCGAGACCGTAAAGATCCTGGAGCTCGGCCAGATGGGGCTCGACGAATCACTGAAGTACTGGGAGCGCGGCGAGGCTTTGGCCAAGGCCTGCGAGGCGCACCTTGATGGTGCAGCGCGCCGCGTCGAACAAGCGCTGGGCCGTGTAGACACAGAGTCGGAGGCTGGGGAATCGCCAGCAGACGGCTCCCCAGACGAGTCCCTTGAAGAAAACCCCGAGGATGAGTTCTAATGCAGATTTACGGCTACCCAGGTGACCGCGTCGATTTCGTATCCAAGTCAGGTTCCGCAGGTTCGCTCCTGTTCGGAGATCCCCGCAACCTCGCAGAGGAGTTTTTCGGCACACCGCACACTGCGTCCGAAGATGAAATCTCTTACTTCTCCGGGTCCATCGTCTTAAGCTTTAGTGAGGACAAGCTGCGCTCGGTAACCATCCATCCGCAGAAGTCGAAGCGCGAACGCGTCGATGTCTACTTAGCTAAGACCCGTTTGAGCGGTTTAGACGAAGAAACCCTCGCACAGGCAGTGGAAACTGCTGGCGAGGGCGTCACTACCAGCTACGAAGAGCAGCTGGAATTTGTCACTTTTAGTTAGTTGGTGCAGGTACCCCAGACGGAGCGCTCTCGGCGTTTCCATCTTCGCTGGGGTGAAGCACTGGGGCTTCGGCAAATGCCTTGAGCGCTGTCTCGTAGTCGGCGTCTGCGGCAGAGCCAGAAAGGATCAGTCGGGCATCGCCTAGGTCCGCAATCCACAGCGGGCGCACGTCCGCGTCTTCGCTCTCTAGAACCTTAACTTTGAGACCGGCGACTTCTCGCTCGGACTGCTTCGCACGGTAGTTAGAGTCATAACCCTTTTCAGCTTCCTCAGCAGAAACCTTGATCTGAGTCGACTCAATGTAGCCCTCGTCAGCAGTCAACCAACTGACAACCGCCGCGTTTTCACCAGCGACAGCGGACCTACGGGCCGCGGTTGGTGACCAGCCCTCCGGCATCTTCGGTTCACGAATCACCGAACCGGTTGCACGCGCCTCCATCTCCAAAAAGGTCTTGGCGTCCACGTTTTGGATGGGGCCAGGCTTGGTCTCTGGGTTGATGGTGCACAAACCGGTTGCTCCCACAACCAGGAGCATCGCGATGACGGTCACTCCCAAAGACAAGATGATGTCTTTGGCGCCCTCGAAAATTTTGGGTTTCTCTTCAGCTGCCACGCAGTCCAGTATTCCATGCACACTGTTGCGTAACGAAAAGCCACGTACTTAAAGAAGAATCACGAACTCTCGAAAACCGATATGCAGCAAGTTTCCCAGTCAGTTGCCCCCGGATCGGGCAAAAGCCCTCTTTCGGGGGCACAAAGCGGACTACAAATCGATGCAAAAGTGCAAGAATAGAAAGGAGTGCCCTGGAAGCTCCCAGCGGCCGCAAGAAAAATGAATGGAAGGCAGCCTAAACACATGTCCGAAAACACTTCTTTCATGCCAGATCGCAACCTTGCAATGGAGCTGGTTCGCGTCACCGAGGCCGCAGCGTTGGCCTCCGGCCGCTGGGTCGGCCGTGGCAAGAAGAATGAGGGCGACGGCGCAGCTGTGGATGCAATGCGCAAGCTCATCAACTCCGTTGCCATGAACGGCGTTGTTGTCATCGGTGAGGGCGAAAAGGACGAAGCTCCAATGCTCTTCAACGGCGAAGAGGTTGGTACCGGCGAGGGCGCAGCCATGGACATCGCGGTTGACCCAGTTGACGGAACCCGCCTGATGGCGGAAGGCCGCCCGAACGCCATTTCCGTTATTGCTGCCGCTGAGCGCGGCACGATGTACGACCCATCCGCAGTCTTCTACATGAAAAAGATTGCCGTCGGCCCTGCAGGCGTGGGTTCTATCGACATCAACGAGTCCGTTGAGTGGAACATCAAATCGGTGGCCAAGAAGCTCGGCATCAAGCCGGCTGACCTGACGGTTGTGGTCCTTGACCGTCCACGTCACGAGCAGCTCATCAGCGATATTCGCGCAGCTGGCGCAAAGGTCCGTCTCATCATGGACGGCGACGTCGCAGGCGCCATCGCCACCTGCCAGGACTCCAACTCCATTGACCTGATGATGGGTATCGGCGGCACCCCAGAGGGCATCATCACCGCATGCGCAATGAAGTGCATGGGCGGCGAAATCCAGGGCAAGCTGTGGCCTAAGGATAAGGCCGAAGCGGAAAAGGCTCGCAAGGCCGGTCACGACCTCGACCGTGTCCTTAAGACCGATGATCTGGTTTCTTCTGATAACTGCTACTTCGCAGCAACCGGTGTTACCAACGGTGACATGCTCCGCGGCGTCTCCTACCGTGCAAATGGCGCAACCACCCGTTCGTTGGTCATGCGCTCCAAGTCCGGCACCATTCGTTACATCGATTCCGTTCACAAGCTGGCTAAGCTGCAGGAATACTCCGTTGTTGATTACTCCAACGCGGCCGACGCCTAAGTCTTAGCGGCAAAAGTCCTGCGGATTTTCTCCGGAGGACTCTTGCTGATGCACGCCTAACTTTTGGGGGCGTGCATCTTGCACATTTGCGCGCTTTTTAGTCCATACTGGATGAAGTGAATCGTGCCGCCCACACCACACACGGTGCCGGGCAACACAATTCTGCTAAATCGTATTCCGCATCCACTACTTGCAGATTCGTTCGATCCTCTTCGACGTCTGGAAGCTGTGGGCGGACAGCGAAATGAACATCTTTATTCAACACATTCTATTGAGGTGGATTTCATGACTGAGTACCGCATTGAACACGACACCATGGGTGAAGTGAAGGTTCCGGTTGACGCGTTGTGGCGTGCACAGACCCAGCGTGCTGTAGAGAACTTCCCGATTTCTGGCCGCGGCCTTGAGACTGCGCAGATTCGCGCCCTCGGCCTGCTCAAGGCAGCCTGCGCCCAGGTCAACAAGGACTCCGGCGCGCTCGATGCAGAGAAGGCTGATGCCATCATCGCTGCCGCAAAGGAAATCGCTGAGGGCAAACACAACGAGGCTTTCCCGATCGACGTCTTCCAGACCGGTTCTGGTACCTCCTCCAACATGAACACCAACGAGGTTATCGCTTCCATCGCCCACAACAACGGCGTGGAGATTCACCCGAATGACCACGTGAACATGGGCCAGTCCTCCAACGACACCTTCCCAACTGCTACCCACGTGGCAGCTACCGAGGCCGCAGTCAACGACCTCATCCCGGGCCTGAAGGTTCTGCATGCATCTCTTACCGAGAAGGCAAAGCAGTTCGCGGACGTCGTTAAGTCCGGCCGCACCCACCTGATGGATGCAACCCCAATTACCTTGGGCCAGGAATTCGGTGGCTACGCTCGCCAGATTGAGCTCGGCATCGAGCGCATCGAAGCTGCCCTGCCTCGCCTAGGCGAGCTGGCTATCGGTGGTACCGCAACCGGCACCGGCCTGAACACCTCCGCTGACTTCGGCGCAAAGGTAACCGAAGAGCTCAAGAAGCTCACCGGTGTCCAGGAGCTCAAGGAAGCTGAGAACCACTTCGAGGCACAGGCGGCTCGCGACGCCCTCGTTGAGTTCTCCGGCGCAATGCGCACCGTTGCAGTCTCCCTCAACAAGATTGCTAACGACATCCGCCTGATGGGCTCCGGCCCTCTGACCGGTCTCGCTGAGATCCACCTCAGGGATCTGCAGCCGGGCTCCTCCATCATGCCGGGTAAGGTCAACCCTGTTCTGTGTGAGGCTGCCACCATGGTTTCAGCACAGGTTATCGGTAACGACGCAGCCGTCGCTTTCGGTGGCGCTAACGGCCACTTCGAGCTCAACGTCTTCATCCCAGTAATGGCTCGTAACGTACTCGAGTCCTCCCGCCTGCTGGCCAACGTCTCCCGCGTCTTCGCCGAGAAGTGCGTCGATGGCATCGAGGCTAACGAGGAGCGCATGAAGAAGTTCGCTGAGTCCTCCACCTCCATCGTTACCCCGCTGAACTCCAAGATTGGCTACGAAAACGCAGCCAAGGCAGCTAAGCACGCCCTGCACGAGAAGATGACCGTGCGTGAAGCTGTCATCGACTTGGGCTTCGTAGACGGTGAGAACCTCACCGAGGCTGAGCTGGATGAGCGCCTCAACGTTCTGTCCATGACCAACCGCGAGCGTGACCGCTTCTAAAAGCCATGACTTAGCACCGCGCTAAGTCCGCTACGACCAAGGCCTTTCTACGCCCTCAACTGAGATTCTGGGCGGAGGAAGGCTTTCTTCTTTCCTCGTCTACAGACCTAGGCACAATCGGAGGAATGCACTCACGAAACGTCGGCCGTAATGCCCAAGCCGCAGCATCCGATGCTGCTAAATAAGCAGCGCGTGGCGGTGCGCCCGGCGAAGCGTCGAACTCCGGCGCCATGGCGACCATTGCCGAGCAGCCTTTCGGCGCCGCACTTCTCATCATCACAGCCATTGGTTTCTCCCTTAATGGCTGCTACTCCATTGCTCGTGCGAAATACACCAACGAGAACTAAACCAAGGTATGCAAACAACCCCTAGGACCTAGATCACACCCTTCCGCTCGTCGTTTAAGAATCACCGAAGTTACACTTGGTGCAAAGTTGCATCGAGTGTAAAGTTGCACAATGTGCAAGAAGAAATGTCATTACGCGAGCAGAAGCGCCTCGAAACGCGGCTGCGCATCGAAGACGCGGCCACTTCCCTAGTGGACAAGCGCGGATTCTCCGCTACCACGATCGAGGAAATTTGCGAACATGCAGGAATTTCTCGGCGCACGTTCTTTAACTACTTCGATTCTAAAGACTCTGCTGTGCTCGGTTCCCCGAGCGAGATGTTTTCGGACAATCAGCGGACGTATTTCCTTAAAACTCCAACTGAAGATCTTCTGCATCTGACCGTTGAACTCGTCAAGAACCACATGCACGGCCACCACGCCAACCATGAAATTGCTGCGAGACGCCGTCGCATTGCAGGAGACCCGGACGCGGCCGCGGCGTCGTTTAGCCGCAAGCGAGCCAAGTCCACGGAAATCGCAGAACTCATCAAGCTGCGACTCGAGAAGAACCCCGAGCTCAGCTTGTGCCCGGATGTTCTGCCGGAAACGGAGGCGCTGCTCATCGGCGCCATCGTTCGAGAAGCGCTATGGATTGCCACCGCTTCCCCTGAAATCAACTGCGCAACCCCATTCGAGGATCGCCTCGACGACGCATTAAAACTCGTGATTAATTTTTCCAAAGGACTGAAATGGTAGACACCGCACTGACTCCGGCAAATAATGTCGGTGCAGCCGAGCCGGCCAAGGCCGCAGCTGCAGAAAAGAAAGAAAACAACGTCGGTTTGGTCTTCTCCGCCCTCGTGCTCACCATGCTGATGAGCTCTTTGGGCCAGATGATCTTCTCCTCTGCTCTGCCTACCATCGTCGGTGAGCTCGGCGGCGTGGACCACATGAGCTGGGTCATCTCCGCCTTCTTGGTCACCATGACCATCGCCATGCCGATCTCTGGCAAGTTGGGTGACATGGTGGGCCGCAAGTGGCTCTACATCGGCGGCATTGCTGTCTTCGTGATTGGATCCGCGCTTGGCGGCTTCTCCAACACGATGAACTGGCTCATTGTTGGCCGCGCAATCCAGGGCTTCGGCGCTGGATTCATGATGATTTCTTCCCAGTCCATCATCGCTGAGGTCACCACCGCCCGTGAGCGCGGCAAGTTCATGGGCATCATGGGCGGCGTCTTTGGCCTGTCCTCCGTGCTTGGCCCAGTCCTTGGCGGCTGGTTCACGGATGGGCCTGGTTGGCGTTGGGGCCTGTGGATGAACATCCCGCTTGGCCTACTCGCAATCACCGTCTGCACGTTGGTCCTGCACCTGCGCGTTGGCGATACCGATTTGCGCAAGTTCGACGTCTTGGGCGCAACGTTTATCGCAATCACCACTGCTTCCCTCATTCTCATGACCACCTGGGGCGGCACTCAGTACGAGTGGTCGGACCCAATCATCATTGGCCTGGGAATCACCGTTGTCATCGGCGCCATCATCACCGTGATCGTCGAGTCCAAGGCGAAGGAACCGCTCATCCCAGTGCACCTGTTCAAGAATCGCAACATGGTTCTGACCACTGCTTCGGGCACTGTTCTGGGCCTCGCTATGTTCGGCGTGCTCGGCTACATGCCTACCTACCTGCAGATGGTTCACACCCTTACCCCGACCAAGGCAGGCCTCATGATGATTCCGATGATGGTCGGCCTCATCGGAACTTCCACCATCGTGGGCTTCATCATTGCTCGCACGGGCCACTACAAGATGTACCCAATCATCGGCCTTATCATCACCACGGGCGCATTGTTCTGGATGTCTAAGCTGACCGTTGCTACCGCCCTTACCCAGCTGGGCGCTGAGTTCTTTGTCTTCGGCGTGGGCCTTGGCTTCGTGCAACAGGTTCTGGTCCTCATTGTCCAGAACTCCTTCCCCATCGCTTTGGTTGGTACTGCAACTGCGGCAAACAACTTCTTCCGCCAAATCGGCGCTGCGGTGGGAGCTTCCCTGGTTGGCTCGCTCTTCATCCACAACATGAAGGATGAAATGGCAAAAAATATGCCAGCCGCAATCCAGTCCATGGGTCCTGAGGGCGCGCAGTATGCACAGCAGTTCGCAGCCGCAAGCGGCGGTTCTTCCCACTTGACTCCTTCCCTCGTTGCACAGCTTCCGGATGCAATTCAGTCCGTCATCCTGAATGCCTACAACGACGGCCTCACCCCAGTCATCCTGCTGATGGTCCCACTAGCCATCGTGGCGCTGCTTCTCGTGCTTCCAATTACTGAGGAACACCTCAAGGAAGAAATCTCCTAGCGGCACCCTCTCTAGGACGGTAGCTTCGCAACCGATACGTCAAAATCCCCGGCTCAACAGCCAAAGTACCTGTTGAGCCGGGGATTTTTGCTATATCTCGCTAGTGAGTGCCCTCAGCAAATTCCTCAACGATCTTCGCATTGAACGCAGGAAGGTCATCCGGGGTGCGGGAAGATACGAGACCCTGATCGACGTGGACTTCTTCATCCACCCAGGTTGCACCTGCGTTTCGCAGATCCGTTTTGAGCGACGGGAACGACGTAAGAGTACGGTCCTTAAGCACGTCAGCGTCAGTAAGAATCCAACCGCCGTGGCAGATAACGCCCAGTGGACGGCCTGCCTCAACGTGCTTCTTCACGATTTCCACTGCGGCTTCGTCCATACGAAGCGCATCTGCATTACTCGTGCCACCAGGGAGCACGATTCCGTCGAACTTCTCACCCCGTACATCAGCAGTGGTTGCATCGACGTCGACGCTTGCGCCTTTCTTACCGCTAATGGTGCCTGCCTCAGGGGCAATGACCTTGACGGTTGCACCCGCCTCGCGAACGGCATCGGCCGGCGACGTCAGTTCGGAATCCTCGAAACCGTCGGTTGCGATAATGGCAATTGTCTTAGTGGAAAGATCCGCCATGATTTACTCCTTAGTGTTTCGTTGCTAAGTACAGATCCCACCATAACCGCGACTCGCAGTTCTCGCAGAGCCGAGGAGCCCATCCCTGTCAACGGCATGCCGGGCGTCAAGCTCCTGTAATTCAAGCTCTTCGCACATTGAGAACAGCAAACACAGAGTTGGTACCTAATCGGCTACTGGTTGCGCCGCCTTACGCTTTTCCTCCGGCTTAGGAAGCAGCAGCTCATAGACGTCGGTATCGCGCCACTGGCCCGCCAGTTCGCCGTACGTCATCTTCGCCATGTGCGAGTAAGTTCCAACCTTGACGAATCCGCGCGACTTGTGCAGGCCTGCCGAGCCTTCGTTCTCCGGGAAAATCCAGGAGTGAATGGCCCATTTATGCAGGTCGATGCAGGTCGCAATGAGCTTATCCAAAAGAGCACCTGCAATACCGCGCCCCTGTGCCTGGGAACTGATATAGATGGAGTCCTCAACAACGCCGTGGAACACCGACCGGGAGGAAATCTGGGCAGCGGAAACCCAGCCCAAGACTTTGGAGTCATCGTCAGCTTCAACCGCAACAAAGACGGAGGACATGATCTTTGCCTTGGTGAATTGCTCAAGGGTAAGCGAACGCGTCTCATACGTCGCGTGGCCGGTGTTCAGGCCCTCTTCATAAATCGCCCGCATTTGGGGATAGTCGGCCGTGACGAACGGACGAATAGTGAAATTCTTCGCGGGTTTGTTTTCTGTCATGTTCTTTATTATTCCAAGACGGTTGCCTATACGGCTATATAAATAATGCAGCGTTAGCTAGCAGTGATCATCCCTGGTTACGTGGGATAGACGCGACGTCGCCAAGCACTGTGTGCACGGCTTATGTTTCGTTTTCCAACAAGTCCGTGACCAGCTCCGCGATGGCCGAGCGTTCCGATCGCTGCAACGTGATGTGCGCAAAGAGCTCATACCCCTTGAGCTTCTCAATCACCGCCTGGACACCATCGTGGCGGCCCACGCGTAGATTGTCGCGCTGGGCGACGTCGTGAGTCAGCACCACGCGCGAACCCTTACCCAAGCGGGAAAGAACCGTGAGCAAGACATTACGCTCCAAAGACTGCGCCTCATCCACGATGACGAATGAATCGTGAAGGCTGCGGCCGCGAATGTGCGTCAGCGGCAGGACCTCGAGCAAACCGCGATCCTGCACTTCCTCCATCACGTTGTCAGAGACCAGCCCCTCCAAGGTGTCGTAGACCGCCTGCGCCCACGGATTCATTTTCTCGACCTCGGTGCCTGGCAGGTAGCCCAGGGACTGGCCGCCCACTGCATACATCGGGCGGAAGACCACTATGCGGCGGTGCTCCCTCCGCTCGAGAACTGCTTCCAGTCCTGCGCACAACGCCAGGGCTGACTTACCTGTACCGGCGCGTCCGCCCAAAGATACGATCCCTACATCGGAGTCCAAGAGGAGGTCCAACGCCACTCGCTGCTCTGCTGAACGGCCCTGCAAGCCGAATGCATTGACTTCGCCGCGGACCAGGCGAATAGTGCCCTCTGCTGTAACACGCCCCAACGCCGATTGACCGCCAGCGTTCAGAGTCACACCGCAATGCACAGGCAGCTCTTCTACGGCAACGCCTGCCTCAGTCAGTGCACCATCGACCATGACTTCCCCATCACGGTAGAGCGCATCAACGACATCAGTCGAGGTATGTACTACGGCCATGCCCGTGTAACCAGTAAGCACAACGTCCTGTGCGTGATACTCATCCGCGGGGAGCCCAACCGCGCCGGCTTTGACACGCAGCGGTACATCCTTGGTTACCAGTACCGTGTCCTTGCCCTCGTGAGCCAGGTTCAACGCACACGCAAGGATACGGTGATCACCTTCGGACCCACGGAATGCTGCTGGCAGCAGGGACTGGTCTTGGTGATTGAGCTCTACGCGCAGCGTTCCGCCATCAATGTTTACTGGAACCGGCTGCTCCAAGGCGTCATAAGAGCCGCGAAGGTCCTCCAAAAAGCGAAGAGCTTGGCGGGCGAACCAGCCAAGCTCAGGGTGATGACGCTTTCCTTCCAACTCGGAAATGACAACGATAGGAAGGACCACCTCGTGCTCTGCAAATTTGCGCAGCGCCCACGGGTCTGAAAGAAGGACGGAGGTATCAATAACGTAGGTCTTGGTGGCCACAGCGCCCGGGTGCATCGATTCGGTCAGGACGGACGGGTTAGTCATGATGGCAGGGTTCTCCCTTTAGCTGCCACCTCCCCGCGTGACTCCGCGGGCTCTGCGCAATGTCAGCGCCGCATGGATTGCGAGAAAGTAGCGATAGTGAAGCTGGTTAATTTTCGAAACCCCAAGAAGTTCCGCCAGGGTGATGGTCCTCGCCGATAGCTTTCTTCTTGGTTGTCTTCCAAGCTAGGGGCCGAAGGTTGAAATTACATGGGTGAAAGATGAACATTGCGAAAACGCGAAAATCCCTTGGCTCTTTGAACCAAGGGATAAAGCGGTGAAAGCTTAATCGACGAGCTTATTCAACGGTAGCTTCGTACTCGCCGGAGGCACCCTTCATCCACTTGATGGTGCCGTTGGTGAACTTCTGGACCCAGCCGTTGCCTTCTGCCTGCTCAGGAGCGGTCGGCAGACCAACCTTGTTAGCAAGGCCGCCCTCGCCCTTCCAGGTTTCAGCGATCTTACCGATGATTGGCTGCGCACCAGACTCTTCGTTGAAGGCAAGCAGCTTGTCTTCCGCGAAGGTTGCTAGGGAACCGGCGTCAGTGTTCTCGATGCTCTGGACATCGCCCCACTCGCCAGCCTTCTCCTCGATTGCGGAAGCGAATGCTGCCGGAACCTCAAAATCGCCTGCTGGGGTGTTAATGGTCTTCTTCTCGCCGGAGTCCTTGCCCGCAGCGTTCTCGCCATCCTTGCCCTCAGAAGCATCTGCACCCTCAGAGGCGTTAGCGGCGTCGGAAGGATCCGCATCCGCACCCTCAGATTCAGACTCAGAGCCCTTCGCGCCAGTTGCGTCAGCGACAGCGGAACCAGCCTTCTCGGTTGCCTCGTTGGCTGCAGACTTAGCTGCGTCACCTGCGGAGTTAGCTGCGTCCTCAGCGTCGGAGCACGCTACTAATGCAAGCGAAAGGGAAGCTGCTGCGAGCCCTGCTGCGAAACGGCGGGTGATCTTCTGCATGAGTTACGTCCTTTTCTAAGTTTGTTTTCGTAGGAACACAATTCACGCTACGGACGGAAGGCTCACAGCAGCCACCTAATTTTCCGCGATTTGACAAGGAAAATGGCCTATTTCCGTCGTTTCCCCCGCTGAGAGGATTCCTTACTTTTTGATAACAGATAATTTTTTCGTCCCTGAACAGCTCTTTTGTTACCAGCCTGTGACCCACCGCTGGTCTTTTTCTTAGCATTGTTCTGCTTGTGCGCCTTGCCTTGCTCCTTGGCCAGAGCCTCCCGGCGCGCCTGCTTTGCTTTGGACTTCTCTCGAGCACTGAGTTTTACCGCGGTACCGCGCGAAGAATTTTTGGTGCGCCCCTTGGCCACGCCAACGAAAGCCTGGACGTCATCAGCATCGCGTTCCTTTGGCCACACCAGCGCAATAGCGGTCCGCGCAACGGTTGGATCATTAAGCCCCAGCGGGACCACCTGCTTTTTGCTCAGCACCTTGAGCAAAGGCCGCGGCGCGATGACGATACCCACGTTCGCGGCCACCACCTGGAGTCCTTCCCGGACCGCGGGAACATCGACCAGTGCGTCATCGCCAATGCGATAGTTCACGTACTCATCCGCCACGTCCGCAGGCTCCACATCCTCCCCTACCTCGGCATAGACGGAGTCCTTCGGCACGGCGATGCCCACGGCTTCTTCATACAGGCGCACCATATGGAAGTCATCGCTAATGCGCTTGTCGACGCCGTCCGCCGGCACGCGCGCCAGCGCCAAGTCGGCGTCGCCCGCCAGTAAGGTGTCGATGGCATCGTCGGAGTCGACCGTGGTGAGCTCACCGTAGTCCGGGTTCGACCGGTAGCGCTCAAACCATTTTCCTGGTTCGGTTCCGGTACTAAAGACGAGTCGCAGCATGCAGACAATATTAGACAATACTACTGGGTGCTATCGCGGGCATCGTTACGCGGCGGGCACAGCACCACCGGGATAACACGAGCCCTAACTTGCGGCATGACATAGGCATGACATGTACTGCGCAATACTGCTACCGTAGGCAACGTGAATGACATGAATAAACAACCTTCCGGCACCGCTATGCGCGCTCAGACCGCTGCTAAGAAGCTGGGCATTTTCCTGCCCGCTACCCCGGAAGAATTCCAAAATAACGCAGTATCGCACGCGGAGCTGCGCGAATTACAGGACAATCCGCCGGAGTGGCTGGTCAAGCTGCGCCTTGAGGGTCCGCACCCACGCCCGGTAGTCGCGCAGAAGCTCGGCATCTCGGTCACGGCTCTTAAGAAGAATGACGTGGATCGTCCGATGACCACCGCCGAGATCAAGGAGCTCCTCGCCGAAATGCCAGAGTGGCTGGAGGCTGCCCGCAAGGCACATGCCGAAAACCGCGATGGTTCGGGCGGGTCGGAAGACTAAGCTCCAGCAGACAAAAGCGGGGGAGCTACCGCGCGGTTACATCGACCGCGCTTTCCCACAGCCGGGCGTTGATGCGCCCGGTTTTTGTGTTTTCTGGGTCTGCTGTGTTTGCTGGGTCTGCTGTGTGTGCTGCTGCCTGCACCATCTTGCCCTCGACAATCCATCGGGTAACTCGCGTCCAGCCATGCAAAGCGCTCGCGCACCAGGCTTGCAGCTCCAGCGCTTCCGCAAGCCGAATCTCCGCCCGGCGCGGTTTAGGCATCAGACCTGCCTCAACCGTGGCGCGCAGCGTGGTCGATTCCAGCACCCAATTCGCGGGCCCCATGGCAGGCCCCTCCTCGTCGAAAAATATGAGAGCAGCGTTGGCCGCCTCGTGTACTACACCATCTGTGCCATAAAGGAGCACGTCATCCGCGCCATGGCTTTGGGCTTCGGCGCGCAGCGTGCCCAGCAGCGCTAGGTCCGGGCCCTTGGTCAGCGGATGTATGCGCGGATCAGGTGTGGGAGGTACCCACAGCGTGGTTTCAGTGCGCAGCCGTGGCGCCGGGCGCCACACGACGCCGCCGACCGTCACGCGGGGGAACCACTCGCCGTGCTGCGGGGCGTCGTCAAGCGCTGGGTAGCCCGCGCCAAAGCGCGCGCGATGCAGGTCCGGGCGGATGGCTCTCCTCTCCCGTACAAGGAAGGAATCCACCCGCGTATCGACAAGCGCCTCATTTTGGGCCGCAGCTTTATCCTCACTATGCACCATGACTGCCACCTTGCAGCTGCGCAGGGCTAAGCCCCAGGTGATTGAGAAGCGGGCGGGCCTTGACCATGGTTTCTTCCCATTCGGCTGCCGGATCACTCACGGCGAGGATCGCGCCGCCCACTCCGTAATAGGCACCTCGCTCATTGCTCACGACGGAGCGGATGACCATGGAGAAGTCCGCAGTACCGGTCAGCGAGAGGTAGCCGTAGGCACCCGAATAGACGCCACGCCACGTGCCCTCCAGTTCACTGATGATGCGCATCGTGCGTTCCTTGGGCGCGCCTGTCATGGAACCACCGGGAAAGGCCGCGCGGATGGCATCAACCGGGCTGGCGTTGGTCTTGAGCCGTCCGGTCACCTCGCACATAAGCTGATGCACCGTAGCGTAGCTGCGCACCTCAAAGCCACGTGGCACCGTGACGCCATCGCACACGCGGGCCAAGTCATGGCGAACCATGTCCACGACCATGAGCAGTTCAGAGGTGGTCTTGGCGTCCCGCAGCAGCTCCTTGTGCACAGCATCTTCTGCGGGGTCCGCGCTGCGCGGGCTGGTTCCCTTAATCGGTGTTGAGGAGACCATGCTCCATTCGTCGATGCTCAAGAAGTGCTCAGGCGACGTCGAGAGCAATGCGTTTCCAGCAAAGCCCAGGTATCCCGTGCGCTTGCTGGGATTGTCTTCGCGCAGCTTCATAAAAGTCTCCAGCGGCTGCGGCAAAGGTTCCAGCTCAATACGGTTGGTCAGGCATACCTCGTATGTCTCGCCACGTACCTCAAAGTCTTGCGCTGCTGCGATGAGGCGCAAGTACTCCGCCTCGTCATGTATGAGCCTGCCCGAGGATTCCCACGGCTTTGATGTCCCCGTCTGAGCTTTAACTGGTGGCAAATCCCAATCGGCATCGTCCGCGAAGCTCAACAAATAGGTTTTGTTCTCTTCATGATCAATAACGATTGCTCGATCGCAGAACACGAACTCCGCGTCCGGGCCAGGTGCCGGCGGGAAGGCGGTATGTGCCTCCTCGAGTCCAATCTCGTATCCCAGGTAACCCACCCAGCCCAGCGCAAAGTCGCAGCCTGGAATGGGCGCGCCGACGCGCGGTGGCAGGACAAACTCTTCGTATTCACGCGCAGCATGATTAAAGAATCCCGCATCATCCCCTGCTGAAATTGTGTAACTCAGATGCCGCGCACGCGGGCCTGAATCGTCGCCCAGGATGCTGAACCGGCCAGCGTCTAGCCAAAAGACATTGCCGCGCAGTCTCCTGGCGATGTCTTTGATCGGCAGCGGCTCGTCGAGGGTACGCACCGCAAAGTACTCGGCCGCATAGTAGCGCCGGGCGAGTTGGAGGAAGTTGGCTATGAGCCGCTCCCCTGCGTCCGTCATCAGGGACTCGGGGTGAAACTGCACGCCCCAGCGCGGCAGGCTGCGGTGCTGGATCGCCATGACGAGGGTGTTCAAGGAAGCGTCGTGGGGCACATCAGTGGCGCGACAGGTGGCGGTGACCTCGAAGCATTCAGGGACTTCGTGAGTGACCAGGGAGTGGTAGCGCACCACTCTATACGGGTTTTCAAGGCCCGCGAACAGGCCAGTCCCGTCATGGTCAACGTGGTCAACCACGCCGTGTGCAGGGGCGGGGGCTGGGCCGACTACACCGCCTTCTAGGTGCACCATCGCTTGGAGTCCAAGGCACACGCCGAGAATAGGACCGGCGAACTCGCGCAGCACATCCGCGCTGATTCCCAAGTCAGCAGAGTTGGCCGGGGTGCCTGGCCCGGGTGAGATGATGGCGGCGTCGTAAAGCGCCAGATCCACCTGGGCCCACGGGGTGTCATTAGGCACCACCGTAGGCTCAGTGCCAGTCACCCGCCGAACGTAGTCCACGAGGTTGAAGGTAAAAGAATCGTGATTATCGACGATCAGCAGGTGCATGGCAATGGGTTGTGTGAATTAGCTTGGAAGGAAGCTTTTAGACGAGCTTCCAGTCCTCGAGGCCATCGTAGAGCGGGTACTGCTCAGCGATCTTGGCAACGCGTCCGCGCAGGGTCTCAACATCAGCGTTCTTGCCCTGCGCCAGAGCGGTACCAATGATGTCAGCAACCTCAGTGAACGCAGCTGCGTCCAGGCCACGGGTAGCAAGTGCCGGGGTACCGATACGCAGGCCGGAAGTAACCATCGGCGGGCGAGGATCGTTCGGCACAGCGTTACGGTTCACGGTGATGCCCACCTCGTGGAGGAGGTCCTCAGCCTGCTGACCGTCGAGCTCAGAGTTGCGCAGATCAGCCAGAACCAGGTGCACGTCGGTACCGCCGGTCAGAACGTCCACGCCGGCAGCCTTTGCGTCAGCAGCGGTCAGACGCTCAGCAAGGATGCGTGCGCCCTCGAGGGTACGCTCCTGGCGGTTCTTGAACTCCTCCGAAGCGGCGATCTTCAAAGCAATAGCCTTAGCAGCGATGACGTGCATCAGTGGGCCGCCCTGCTGACCTGGGAAGACGTTGGAGTTAATCTTCTTAGCGTAGTCCTGCTTAGCTAGGATCAGACCGGAGCGTGGGCCGCCCAAGGTCTTGTGAACCGTGGTGGAGACAACGTCAGCGTGCGGAACTGGAGATGGGTGCAGGCCTGCAGCAACCAGACCAGCGAAGTGGGCCATGTCCACCCACAGCTTGGCGCCAACTTCGTCGGCGATGGAGCGGAAGGCCGCAAAATCCAGGGTGCGCGGGTATGCGGACCAGCCGGCGATGATGACCTTCGGTTGCTCCTTGATGGCCTGCTCGCGCAGCTTGTCCATGTCGATGCGCATGGTCTCTGGGTCAACCTCATATGCGGCGACGTCGTACAGCTTGCCCGAGAAGTTCAACTTCATGCCGTGAGTGAGGTGGCCACCGTGTGCCAAGGACAGACCCAGGATCTTGTCGCCCGGCTCCGCCAGGGTGGACAGAACCGCAGCGTTTGCCTGCGCACCGGAGTGCGGCTGGACGTTAGCGAACTCAGCGCCGAAGAGCTCCTTGGCACGGTCACGCGCCAGATCTTCGATGACGTCAACGTGCTCGCAACCGCCGTAGTAGCGGCGCCCGGGGTAGCCCTCAGCGTATTTGTTGGTGAGGACGGAACCCTGTGCCTGCAGAACGGCACGTGGGACGAAGTTCTCAGATGCGATCATCTCAAGGGTGTCGCGCTGGCGGGCAATCTCGCCGTTAATGGCGTTAAATACGTCCGGGTCCAGCTCGCGCATCTCTTGGTAGCGCACGTCTGCGGAGTTGTTGGCAGTCATGGAAGCGTTGATTCCCTTCTCGGTTGCTTACAAGGTCGGTTCAAACCTGCTCTACATATTAACTGCCACGCCCCCACGCGGGGGCTGTTGCAGCCACTAAATACATGCAACTTTCACCAAGAACCGATGAAGTGCGACAATTAGGCAATGGCGCGTATTACCGACACCAGTCCCTACCTCGACTTTGACCGCGAAACCTGGCGCCAGCGACGCTTGTCGATGCCCCAGGTTCTTACCGCCACGGAAGTTGAGGCGCTTCGCGGTATCGGCGATCGCATTGACCTCGACGAGGTCGCTGACGTCTACCTTCCACTGTCGCGTCTTATTCACTTGCAGGTCGCAGCACGCCAGGAACTGACCGCCGCCACCGAAGAATTCTTGGGCAACGACCCCGCCCACGTTCCTTTCGTCATAGGCATCGCGGGTTCGGTGGCTGTAGGTAAATCCACCACCGCCCGTGTACTCCAATTGCTGCTCCAGCGTTGGGATTCCCACCCGAAAGTGGATCTGGTCACCACCGATGGCTTCCTCTACCCCGCGGATATTCTCAACGAGCGCGGCCTCATGCAGCGTAAAGGTTTTCCAGAGACCTATGACCGCCGCAAACTCATGCGTTTTGTCACCGACGTGAAGTCCGGCAAGGCTGAGGTCAAGGCGCCAGTGTATTCGCACATTTCCTACGACATTTTGCCTGATGAATACCAGGTGGTGCGCCGTCCCGACATCCTGATTCTGGAGGGCCTCAACGTCCTGCAGACGGGCCCTACCTTGATGGTCTCGGATCTGTTCGACTTCTCCGTCTACGTCGACGCGCGGGTGGACGACATTGAGCATTGGTACATCGAGCGCTTCCTCCACCTACGCCACACCGCGTTCCGTGAGCCGGGCGCGCACTTCGCGTCCTATGCGGAGATGGATGACAGCGAGGCCCGCGCGCAGGCCCGCGAGATTTGGCAGTCCATCAACTTGCCAAATCTTGTGGAAAATATTCTGCCCACGCGTCCCCGCGCCTCACTCGTACTGCGCAAAGGCTCACACCATTTGGTGGAAAAGGTGCGCATGCGCAAGCTTTAGGAGTTGCGCTGTGCCCATTGAACGATGGGCGCCAGCTCCGCAAAGTTGGTCTCATCGACGTCGCGCTCGTAGCAATCGACCATGTTCTGCTCGTTCGGGGTACGGTCCTTCTTCTGACGCAGCGCGGCGATCATGGTCTTCATGATCATCTTGTGTTTGAACTTTAGCTCCGAATAGTTCAGCCGACCTGGCAAATAAAAGTGCTCGACGGCGGGCTTTTTCGCCAGCGGAATCGCGAGTTGGTCCTTCGCGCGCGCTTCCTCAAGCAGCGTCATCCCAACGACCACGACGGCCACTGGGCGGTCACCAAAGTCATGCTTCTTTACAAAATCGGCGGCGGTAATCGATGGGCCATGCACCGGGGACATGACGATGAGCGGTTGCTTGTCGACGCCCAGCTTGTCCAGGTGTGTTTGATTCTTAGCGTCAGCGAGCGGCAAGATTTCGGCGTTGAGCTGATTTGCCAGTTCCTGGGCGTAGCGCTGGGTAGAACCGTAAACAGAGTCGAAGATTACGGTGGTCATGGAGACCTACTTTCCGAAACGGCGAGAGCGTTGCGAGTAATCACGCAGCGCTCGGAGGAAATCGACGCGGCGGAATGCCGGCCAATAAGTGTCAGTAAACCAGATCTCGGAGTATGCCGCCTGCCAGAGCAAGAATCCGGAAAGACGCTGTTCACCGGAGGTGCGGATGACCAGATCTGGGTCCGGCAGCCCCTTGGTGTAGAGGTGGCTAGTGATGGCATCTGCGGTCACCGAGTCGGCGATTTCCTCTGTACTATGCCCCTTCTGAGCCTCGTCGCGGATGAGATTTTGGACGGCGTCGACGATTTCCTGGCGGCCACCATAGCCCACGGCGATGTTGACGATGACGCCCTTGTTGTCCTCGGTGGCCTGCGCTGCGGCGCGCATCTTCTCGGTAACCTCAGCAGGTAATAAATCAAGGTGTCCAACGAGTCGGATTTGGCAGTCCAAGTCCCCCTCGGACAGGTGCTTTACCACGTCGGAGATGATGTCGAAGAGCAGCTGCACTTCTTGGGTGCTGCGCTTAAGATTCTCCGTGGACAGCAGATAGATGGTGACGACCTCAATGTCAGTGTCTTTGCACCACGAGATCATCTCACTGATCTTTTTTGCGCCCTGCCTGTGACCGTGGCTGATATCAGTAAAGCCGGCTTCCCGAGCCCAGCGGCGGTTTCCGTCCGCCATGATGGCTACGTGGCGTGGCTGCGGTTTTCCTTTAATCGCGCGCGCCAAACGTGCCTCATAGACGGGGTACAGCAACTGGCTCAGGAAGCTCACTATTTTTCCTTACACAACATTCCGGTTTCGACGCATAGAACTTCGCCTACAAGAAAGAACGCTTACTGTTGTCAAATACACCGGCTTCCTTCATTGCCGCATCGACGGCTTCGTCGTCGAAAGGATCAATGCCATGGTCTTGAGCAAACATGGTGCGACGGCGGAAACGGGAGTAGCGGCGGTGGAAGTTCCAGCCAGCAAACAGGACGGCCGCGCCCATCAGGGCGAGGATCAACAGGCCGATAGGTGAAGCTTTACCGAACTCTGGGCCCATGGGGCCTTCCTTTGCACCCTGGGCAAGGAAAAAGACATTGGTCTGGATGTCACTTGCAGCAAGAACTAGCGAATCAATTGCGCTCATATCTTAAGACTCCCCCACTTCAGTAATTCCTGCAAATAAATCGCTTTCTGGAAGCTCAGTCGACACACGAGTCTGCGCAAGCTCGAACTCCTCCGTTGGCCACAGGCGCTGCTGGACCTCTACGGATGTGGCCAAGAACGCGCCGGCCGGATCGATCTGCGTCGCATGCGCACGCAGGGCGTCATCACGGTTTTGGAAGTAGTCTGCACACTCAACCTGAGTGGTCACTCTTGCCATAATGTCGCCGAATGCTGTGTCCCATCGCGCGAGCATGGGGCCGTACGGGCTGGACTTGCCTTCTTCCTCGAGAAGGTCGTGGAAGAGCTTCATGCGCTGATAGACAAATCCGTGAGTGTAGTAAAGCTTCTGTGGCTCCCATGGCTCGCCGAGCCCTGGGTGGTAGGACGGATCTCCTGCCTTCTCCCAGGCAATCATGGATGCGCGGTGCACCATGAGGTGATCTGGGTGCGGGTAGCCGCCAATCTCGTCGTAGGTGATGATGACCTGGGGGCGGAACTCGCGAATCGTCTTCACTAGCTCTTGCGCTACCTCATCGTCTGGGATGAGAGCAAAACAGCCCTCGGGCAGCAATCTCTTAAGTTCCGGATCGAATGGATCACCACCGGGGAGACCAGAGTCAACATGGCCGAGCCACTGGTGCTTAACGCCGAGAGCCTTCGCGGCTTGTGCCATCTCTTCGTGGCGGATGGCTCCCATATTTTCTTTAACGCCTGGCTTATCCATGGCGGGATTAATAACGTCACCGCGCTCGCCGCCGGTGCAGGTAAGAACGAGCACTTCTGCGCCCTCGGCTGCATACTTAGCTGTAGTGGCGGCACCCTTGGAGGATTCATCATCGGGGTGCGCGTGGATGGCTAGCAGGCGCTTGTCGCTCACTGTGGGTTCATCTCCTCTAGCACTGGTATAGGAACAGGGGTCCAGTGTAGTGGATAGTTTGAAAATCTTGAGTGTTGGATAGACTATTGACTATGACTTCCGCCGGTACCCCTCGTTCAGGTGCTCGCTACGGTGCCCGCCCCTCGGCAGACAACTCTGCGACTAAGACCTCAAGCTTTACTAATAAGGCCATTGTGCTCGTTTTCGCGGCAATGTTCATCGCCGCGATTTTTTATGGTGTCCAGTACTTCCAAAAGCGCGAGGAGGTCAACGCCAGCATCTCCTACGTCACGCACGAGGTACTGTCCGACGACTCCATCCGCGTCTGGGCTGACGTCACCCGCAACCACATCGATGAGGACGCGTACTGCATTGTCCAGGCCTTCGATTACTCCAAGGCTGAGGTGGGCCGCCGCGAATTTGCTGTTCCTGCCGGCGGCGCTGAGGTGCAACGCATTGCTGTCGACGTCCCCACTAACCACCGCGCGGTAGCCGGCGGCGTTTACGGTTGTTCGGGCAACGTGCCGAGCTATCTCAACATGAATAACCCGGACTATGTGGAGCAGTCCACTAACTAAACCGGCTCATCTGCTCAGCACAGCAGCAAAGCCGCCTCACAACGGTTCTATCCCACAACAGCTTCTCGCGCTGTTGCGCTAGGCGACGCCGTGATAATCACCCGCGTGTGCTAGGATTTGTAGCGCTTAGGATAGGTCGCACCTCCTGCGAGTTTGCACGGTGGGAGCTGACCTTTTCCATTAGGTGGGCCTGCAATTGTGCAAGGCCCGCAATATTTTGAATTCTCCCCGCTTTACGGAAGGTTGCACTATGGCTGAGCAGCAGAAGCAGTACATCACCCCGGAAACCAAGGCCAAGCTTGAAGCAGAGCTGCAAGCTCTAATTGACCACCGCCCGGTAGTCGCTGCGGAAATCAACGAGCGACGCGAAGAAGGCGACCTTAAGGAGAACGCTGGCTACGACGCAGCCCGCGAGATGCAGGACCAGGAAGAGGCCCGCATCAAGCAGATCTCTGAGGTTCTGGCAAACGCCACCACTGAGCGCACCGCTATCCAGGAGGGTGTTGCCGCCATCGGTTCCGTGGTGCACGTTTACTACAACGGTGACAAGGACGATAAGGAAACCTTCCTCATCGGTACCCGCGCTGCTGCTTCTGACAACAAGGATCTTGAAACCTACTCTGAGCAGTCCCCGCTGGGTGCTGCCCTGATCGGAGCGCAAGAAGGTGAGACCCGCGAGTACACCGCACCAAATGGCAAGACCATTTCGGTCACGGTGGAATCCGCAGCGCCGTATGATTCAGCTAAGGCCGCAACTCCACGCGAGTCCTAATTTCATATTCTTAGTTTCAACTCATTCTGGAGAAAGAGCACCCATGAAGAAGTTCTCCCGCTTCGCAACCGCCGGTTTGGTATTCGCTGCAGGTCTGTCTCTGGCAGCTTGCCACCCACCGAACGAGCAGGATTCCACCAGCGAGAAGATCGACAACGCTTCCACCTACACTGGCAAGGCTCCGAAGCCTGCTGAGTCCACGTCTTCGAGCGAGGCATCCGAAAGCACCGCGGCAAACAATCCGGCTGCTTCCGAGTCTGCTGCTGCTAACCCGAACGTCGTGGTTGAGACTCAGGTAGTACCGGCTCTGTAAAACTAAGAAATGGCGCCCATGCACTGTGCATGGGCGCCATTCTTTTTAGTCCGAGTCGGTTCTATCCTTCTTCACGTGCCCATGCTCCGATGACGCCGGGCAGTGCGGCTGGCGGCTCCCCTAATAGATCCCGTCGATTTGGGTCGCTTTCGACTTTGCTGGTGACTGACTTGATACGTCGATCTTCGCCACCACCACGCCCCATCCCGGCCATCATGGGCATCATCCCGCGCCCCATGGTGCCACGAGCAGCGGCTCCCCCACGTGCCGCAGTCAGGGTTGTGTTGGTGCCACCTCCCATGTGCGAACCATTGCCGATGCTTCCTGTGCTGAGCGATCCACCACGAGCGCCCGCCGTGCCCGCCGAACCGGCAAGTGCACCTCCGCCCGCTCCGCTTCCGGTGCTAAATGCCCCAGGTACACCGGCTCCATTGCCTTGATTTAGCGCACCCGTGTTGCTTAGCCCCAGGGCATGCTTACCAGAACCGTAGCTCTTGCTTGCTGGTGCGCCAATCATGGCGGGAACTCCCACATGTGAATTCGCTGGTGTTAGCCCCGCACCGCTATTGGCTGCAAGCGTCGCTGGATTGATGTGTTGGTTGGCGCCAGTACTCTGCGGGAGGGCGCCAACCCCACCCAAACCAGCCATGGTGTGGCCTGTCGGCGCGCCTACCGATGTGCTGGCATTGGCACCACTAGTAGCAAGGTCTGCTGCTGAGATCGGCGCACCAAGCTGCGCTAGCGACGCCCTGCCACCGTTGAGCAGGTCTTGGTTAAACTTTTGGATCTCAGAATCTGTCATCCCAAGGCCTTCCAGCCCTTCGACCTGACCATCGACGATTCCAAAAGAGCCAGGGCCCAATTTCCCGCTAGCGATTGCTTCTGCAATCCTTCGCGGCCATACGACCGTGTTGGTGTCGAAACGTTGGCCATTGCCATTTACGCCACCAAATTGGCTGCTTACATCGCCGCCGCCTGACGGTGGCATGGTTGTCATTAGCGCATGCTGGAAAGGCATCGCGGCAACCACTTGGGTTTGGAGTGCGTTTTGCATAAACGCCAGACCTGCCTGCTCGGCGGCCTTGCGTGCTGCTGGATCAGGAATCGCCATCGCGGACATGGCCAAGGACATTGCTTTGGGCTGCGACGCCATCAGGTTGGCTTGGAAGCCGAAAAGCTTCTGGCTCATCACCTCAGCATTAGCGATGAAGTGATTACCTGATTCCGCCACAGATCGGATCTTTTGTGCTGCCCGCGCGGTTGCTTCACTATCATTTTCGGATTCCAGCGAAGAAGCCGCCTCATTCAATCCATCAACAATTGCCGTGACCTCGTCGGCGAGGCTCTTCCACCGTGAATTGGTTTCTGAGACACTCCAGATTTTCGTATTGAGCAAATCCATTGCAAGGCCAAGAAGGTTATTGCCTACATTCACCACGGGCGTCGTAAACCCGAAAGGACTATATCCAGGTTCCGGTTGGTTCATCACCGGCATTGCTTCGCCCTCAACTGAACCACCGGCGTCAGCGATATCAAGCCCCCGGCTATTCGCTAAATCTTGTGATTCGAAGCCATTAGCGTCAGCTTGCAGCGTGTCTGCCAGCCACTGAAGCTGTTGATCAAATGCCTTCAATGAGTTACTTGCCGAGCCAGGATCATTAGCGATCACCCTCTGATGAATCGTGCCCACATCCCCAACACCATGCACACTCGAAAAGCTTCCGTCGATTGGCGAAGTCGCCATACCGACAGCGCTCGCACTACGACGAGCTAGCCCCAAAATCACCTGATTCGCCGAGTTCAAGCCTTCAATGTTAATTTTCATTTATCCCCCGTACTGTATTTAAAACAAGAGCGTCCCAAGTACGCCCTCAGCAGCTAAGCACTTTTCTAGAAAAGTCTTTTGGTTTCCGGCATACGTATACCCAACACTGACATGTCCTCTTTTTGTGTCAAGAGATAAAGTGCAGTTATTGTCGCCCCCAAATGGACTCTCGAACGCTATCGCCCCCGTCGTCCGACTTTCATATAACACGCGGGAACCATTCTTCAGCTCATGGTCGGACATAGATACGTCGCTTGAGGACAAGCCGACCACACCACCATTTTCTTGTTCCTCGACTAAAGAAAAAACGCACATCACAGAATCCGTAAAATTGAACCCCCTTTCTAGTCTCCGCCCTAGGCCGGCTTCAGCGAGCTTTTCGGCGGGTATTTCGGTGCACGGGTCGAACAGGTCAAAGTCCGGGTCCGTGCGGTCGAAGTCGCCGAGCGGGGGCAGAACGCCGTTCCCCTCCCCCTTTGCGGTGATGCTGGAATCCGCACCAGCATCACCGCTGTCGCTCGTGCCATTGGAATCGATGAATCCCCCATCCCCGGTAGCTTCCACAGCGTCCCCCGGATTGTCGGCGTTTTCTGCCGCCTTGTCCATACTTGTGCCGAAAGTGTCCCCCGCCTCCTTTACGGTATCTGGCTGGTTTTCTTTCGCGCTCCATGGAGCAAGTCCTATAGCGCAGCCCGTCAGCACCCCCATGCTGACAATCAGCGCTACAACAATCCCCTGCTGCTTCATGATCACCCTTCATCAGACTTCAATGACGAGTCGGAAGGCCGCTGTTGTGGCTGCTAGCCGCTTGCCGCCTCCCGCAAATAGGATGCACGAATCTGCGCGGCCTGTCGCGTCAAGTTGTGAATTGGGTCAAATTCGGGGCGTCTTCTACGACATAAAGATGACTTACCTAAACCTCAAAATGGGAAAAATTTCCTGCTCAAATCATATGAAAAGGCTGTAAAAGAGTTGGAAAACCATGAACTCTCAACCATTTATTGATTCCCCCATTTCTACACCCGAATTACAAGAATGTTACTTAGCAGACTTATGCCCTACCGCTCATATAAGAAACCCCAGCCGCCAAGGGCTCGCCTTGGAAGCTGGGGTCTAAGAAAAGCTACTTTATTCAGAACACCGTTAGCGGTCTTGGAAATAGGACAGCAGGCGCAGAATCTCAGTGTAGAGCCAGACCAAGGTGACAGTCAGGCCGAGTGCAACGCCCCATGCAGTCTTGGACGGAGCGCCAAGTCGGATAAGACGGTCAGCGTGGTCGAAGTCCGTAAGGAAGGACATCGCTGCAAGCACGATGCAGACCAAAGAGAAGATGATGGCAATCGCGCCGCCATCGCGCAGTGGGCTAAACCCGAAGAAGATAGCACCGATGAAGTTACCCAGAGCCAGAACCGCCACACCAGCGATAAGACCGAACATGATCTTGTTGAACTTCGGGGTGACCTTCACAGCGCCAGTCTTGTAGATGACAAGCATGCCGATGAATACGCCAACGGTACCCATGATTGCTTGGCCGATAAGTGCCATACCGTCAGAACCGGCAACGTTAACGCCAGCAAAAAGAAGCGAGAAGCCACCAACAAAGAAGCCATCGAGTACAGCGTAGGTAAGCGTCAGCGGCGCAGAGCCGAACTTCTTACTAAACGCAGCAATTAGCGTGACGATGAAGCTGCCCAAGCCACCAACTACAGTCAACAAGATTGCCGCACCATAGTTGACCTGAGTGCCGATGAAGAAGTTGGCAACTGCAAAGACGATCAACACCGCGAGCGTAATGCCGGTCTTAGTAACAACGTCGTCGACAGTCATTGGTCGCTCAGAAGTCTGACCGGCTGATTGTCCATATCCCTGCTGGCCAAATGAGTTTACATTCTGGCCAGCATCGTAAGGGTTGTTGTTACCGAACGGGTTGGTAGAAGTTCCTTGACTCTTCGTCAAAGAGTTCATTACCGGGTTGCTTGAACGCATTGAGGTACCGATTCCTTTCACAGGTTTAGTCACTAGGGTTAGCGAACGCCCAGCCTAACAGTAATCACGCACCATTTGGGCCAAGCGGTTTCATTTAAGATTCCACTAAGTTCAACGCGTGCAATACTTCAAAAGTTCCCAGCCGTACGATTTTACTTTGAACTATTTTGCAGTGCCTCGGGGAATCGAAATCCCGGGTTTCACTTATCGTTACGCTTGGGGTTCATTGCGCACGCGCTTTCCGACGTCCCACCTCACCCAATTCACGAAATGACAGGTTTAGCGCACAAATGCAAACTGGTTCTGCAGAGCAAAAGGTCATGGACAAAAGTCCATGACCTACAAATTTGGTGCCCCCAGTGGGACTCGAACCCACACTGAATTGATTTTAAGTCAACTGCCTCTGCCGATTGGGCTATAGGGGCTTTAAGGTGTGCTCCTATTTTAAGGCACCCCACATGCACACGCCGACAGTGGGGTACCCGAGAGGGATGGCGTTAGCGATACTTACAGGTCAGCCGCAATACCGACAACGATCCCATCGAGGATGTCCTTCTCACTAATGAAGAAGGACTTTGCATCACTGTTACGTTCAATCATTCGGATAATTCCCTCAACAGCCACCGATCCGCCACCAATAACGTCGGCACGACCAGGATGAATGACTGGGTTAAGCGCGCGGACGTCGGAAGGCACGCCCATCAATTGACGCGTCAGCACACGCAGCGCATCAAAGCGCAGCTCAGAACCATGGATAGCATCGGCGTCGTAGCGCTCTAGACCCTGTGCCAAGGCTGACAGAGTGGTGAAGGTACCAGCACAGCCCACAAAGGTCTGTGCGTCCGAAATCGGAACGATCTTCTCTACTTCCTGCATACGCTGTTCCACGTAGTCAGCGGCGATCTCAACCTCTGCTTCCGTCGGCGGATCCGTCCTCATGATGCGCTCAGTCAAGCGAACACAACCCATCTGTGCCGAGTGCGCACCCAGGATCTCACCTTCTGCTGTTCCCACCACGAACTCGGTAGAACCGCCGCCGAGATCGATGACGCAGAATGGTCCCTTATGTGACGCCAAGTCAGTGACCGCTCCCTTGAAAGACAACAAAGCCTCTTCTTCGCCGGTGATGACCTCGGCCTGTGCCCCTTGTTGGATTTGGCCAAGCAGCTGCGCCGTCATGTCGAAGAATTCACGCTGGTTCTTTACATCGCGCGTAGCGGATGTAGCCACCATGCGCACACGTTTGACATTCTCGAACTTCATCTGCTGGACGTAGCCTTCGAGCGCCACGCGAGTACGCTCCAGAGCTTCAGCAGCGAACTCCCCTGTTGCGTCAACTCCTTGGCCTAAGCGGACGATTTCCATCGTGCGTACGATGTCACGAATCTTTCCGTCTTCCTGAACCTCACAGATGAGGAGTCGAATTGAGTTGGTTCCGCAATCAACGGCGGCGACGCGAGTCATTGAAACTCTTTCCCTTCAAAAATTAAGTGTGCGTTGGCAGCAACGGGGTTCTTATTACGCGTGTGCTACTCGGCGTTCGAGAAATCGAACTGGCTCAAGTCGATACCGAGATCCTCGGTGGTGGGCCATTCTTGCGGAATAGCAGTGCCACGCAGTCGGCCGTGGTCTGCTGCCAATGCAACTGCCTCCGTGCCCAAACGGAAGTGCTGTGGCCCCTCAGCGAGGGCATACGCGATAAGCACGTGGAGACACTTCACGCGATCAGGCATGCCACCGCCGGAAAAGGTGGTTCCCAGGTCCTCGATTTCGTTGCGCTTGGTGAGGAAATACTCGTGCGCACGCTTGTAATCTTCAGCTAGTTCCTTATCCTCTGCCAATCGAGCTTCCATCCACTTCATAACGTGAGCTACCTCGAGGCGCGAAGCCTCCGCAGTCAGGCGCGGGTCAGTCAAGTAGTAGAGGGTAGGAAATGGCGTGCCGTCAGGTAGTTTTGGGGAAGTCTTCACCACGGCCGGCTGGTTGTCCGGCGTGCGATAAGCAATGTCGAGCACACCACGCGGAGCGCGGCCAAGTTGCTCTTTAACAATTTCGAGATCTGCATCGTTGACGGTCATGACCGCTATTGTCTCATGCCAGTGCAACTCTAAGACGCTTAGGATTCACTGCGACCACAAAACTCCACGGTTGTAGGCTACAAAGCGCTACTGCGCTGCAGGAGCTGCCGGCGCTGCGGGAGCTCCTGGAACTGCAGGCTCACCGTCGCCAGCAGGGACTTCCTGCCCCGGCACTGCCTCCGGGCCAGACGACGGCGCAACCGTCGGCAGGTGTCCTGGATCGGTGTTTGTCGACCCCGTCACGCTTGTGTCTTCATCTTCAGAGATAGACCCCCAAAGAATTTCATACCACGGACGAGAATCTACATCGCTCAGCCTGTCGGTAGTCACCGTATTGTTGTGATTCATCCGGTTATCCATGATGCGGTATGCGGTCTCGCCCTCCGCAATAACGCCAAAACGGCGACGCGCTTCCTGCTGCAAGTAGTCCTCGGAGCGGTACTTATCAATCTCTTCCAGCAGCTCTTCCTTTTCCGCTTGCTTTGCGGCAATGGATCGCTCGAGCCGGGCTGTTTCAGAACGCACGTGATAATAGTTGCGCAATGGCACCGCGATGGTGAGCAGCACGATTAGCACAACCACGAGAATTACGGCAAAGCCAACAATATCCATGCGGCCCATTGACTTAATGCGTTGCGACGCCCCCTTGGCTTTCGCCTTAGCCGCGGCTTCTCGCTGTCTAGTGGCACGCGAAACCACTGGAACAGTGGTCCGGGATTTCTTGGAAGTGTGATTCTGGCGTGCCATAGGGTTCCTATCCTAGCGGCGGGCACTGTTTGAAACGGGTGACGCGCGTGTGATTGGAGTAAATTCTCACAAAAAGAAGCGCCGCCCGCGGCGGTCCCTCCTTGAATGGGAGGAATTACCTGCGGACGGCGGCGTCGTTAACGCTCAAAGGCAATTAACTCTGGGGCGCTAGCCCCGAGGAATTAGCCCTGAAAGTGTGATGTCTATGGAGTTTTTGGTCACGGAG
>NZ_KV788470.1:2415-25361 GCF_001807295.1 Corynebacterium sp. HMSC06C06 | reverse complement strand
TGGTGGTAGATTACCTTTCTTCCCAGCCCGACTGAGCTGGATATCAGGTGTCCACCAAAAAAGGGGTCAGGTCCGGGAAAAGTGGGCCGGCTAGCTGAGCCAGCGGCAACGAACCAAGCTTGTGCAGCTATCTGCATCGAAGAGGCGGTGGATGCCGATTTTCTGTTCTACGTATTGCGCAATTCGTATGAGCAATTACGTTCTTTGGGAAGAGGCGGAAACCAAGACAACTTGAATCTTTCGTTGGTTCGCGATTTTCGTATACCCTGGCCAGCTGTTGAGATTCGTCAACGATTTGTTGCGCAGATGAATGAAGCGACTCGCATCCTAACTCTTCTTGAAAAAGGAATGATGCGCTAGCTCTCTTAGGCAAGGGTCTTGAGCAAAGGTATTTTAGTGCTTCCTAGTGGATCGGTGAAGTGGTGAGTGGTGATGTGTCCTTAAGACAGAATTTTTGGCGGATCCGCTGTGTGCTGAAGAATGAGGAACTACCGATTAATTTCGGCGGCGATGTTAGGAATATTCTATATTTAAAAAGCATTTCTGAACGCGGGCATCAGATTCGTCTGGAATACTTTGGATTGTTTTGTTTTCGTTCAAGGCTGTCAATCGCGGATTTAGCTGCCCACGACTGAGCCCCGTTGTCTGTACCAGTTCTTTGCGCGTGAGCCCGTGCTCGGCGGCACGTAACGCTGCTAAGATTCTCTCGTCTTTCTCGCCTGCGGACAGGTATGCGCTGCGTTTGGCATGGTCGGCCAAGGAAGTTTCTGCAGTTTGAGCGGTATTGGCGGCTACGGTTTCGGTTGGGGTGTGGTCATCATCGGATGGGGCCCGGTAGGTGGTGCCTCGGCCGGAACCGGTGGCATCGGCAAGCCCGTATTGCACCAGCTGCTGGAGTTCGGCACGGGCATTAACGGAGTCCATGGGGAAGGCGCTTCGATAGATGCTATTGGTGATTTCTTCGCCGTGACGCATAGCGATGAGCGCGTGCTTTTGAGCCACGGAGAGGGCATCGGTGCCGGGGAGTTGCCCAAGCCAACGGAGGTCGGTATCGCTGAGGAGCGACGAAGACGTGAGGATAGCGGTGAACTTCGTAATCTGATCATCGAAGTGCGGGGCGGGAAGGAAAGCGTCCGCAAGGGCGGCCCGAGCTGCAGGAATGCCAGTAGCTTGAGCCTCGATAACGCGGTATCCATTGCTCGTCGTGAGGGAGGCGCACATGGAATAGAGGATCGCGTTACGGGCGCGAGGGGAGGTGTAACCGAGTCGATTTTTGGTGATGCCCCACAATCCGCCAGGACTTTCCACAATGAGCTTGGTGGGCTGCTTGATGAGCTGCGTATACATGCCGTAACTAGCAGCAGAAAGATCGCGGTGAACCAGGGCATTGGCGATGATCTCGCGAATGGCGACCGGAGGGAGCTCAGGTACATCGATCCCGTTGCCATCGCGGAAGGTCACTCCGACGCGTAGCTGCGCAGAGACCCATTCCATTGCCGAGTCAAGGAGGTCCGGTACGGGTCCCGTGAATTCGCGACGATCGGCGAGCCGTTGAGCGGTGTCGAGCTGAGGATTGATGGCGCGAGCTTTGACTACGAGGTTGGGTAGAAACTGCTGCGGCTGCTCGCCGAAGGCGTAGAGTGCAGCAGTCGTGACGAAACCAGTGTCTGGGTCAATAACGTTGGTGCGGATGTGGAGCGTGTGCTCATCGAGGTCGCGTAGTCGGCGAGAGTCGCGCTTCTTCGCGCTGAGGTATTGCTGGAGCAGGTCGTCTACCAAATCATGTTGAACCGTGGCCCCTTCGACTGGTGTGCGATCCGCATGTGGTTGCTGCCGCTCACCGACCAAAAAGAGCTCTTCCTGAGGTGACAAGTAGTAGTCACCGTCGCCGGAACGAATGTAGGCTTTGCCAAACTTACCAACTCGGAAGGGACGATGCTCTGAGGGCTGGGGAGGAACAATGGCAGCAACGACGGGTTTCCCCTCCACGATGGTCGCCTCGACTGCGCCGAGTTGCAGGGGCGGCGTGATTCGCTCGCGGGCCTTTGAAGCAAGGGCGGACTGCGCAGCCTTCGGATCCCAGACTCCGGTGACATCAAATGCGCCGTCATTTTCAGCGACCCCGAGGATGAGCGTGCCGCCATCCGGCATATTGGCGAAGGCGCAGAGAGTCTCGTCAATTGATTCAGGCATCTGGTGAGAGGCTTCTTTGGCCTCGACATTCCACGTATCGTTTTGCGTATCGCGGAGGAGCGCAATGAGTTCTGGGATGTCGATGATGCTCATGGGGAGCAGTGTACCCGAGTTCGATCGGAAATCGTACTGAAATATGATTGAAATGTGACTGAAATCTTGTGCTAGAAAATTCAGTACGAATTCAGTACCTTTGTAAATCGAGTTAGATGGTGAAATTGCTTTCGTTGCGCTGGAAAAACACCATAATAGTTGTAACTAAGCAGTATGAGATGCGGAACTAGTAGAGAGGAACTCCAGCGTCATGGCGACGATGAGTGGTGGAACACCCCAATCCAGCAACTTTGGCTTCGTCGGCGTGGTGTGGCCGAACCTGCTTAACGACTGCCGATTGGTGGAGCGAAGTGCACTCACTAATCCGCGCGGTTCCCTGTTCCAAGCGCGCTTCGTGCTTGAATCGGTGGTGGGGCACGTGGCTACGGTCCTCGGTATTCCCAACACGGACCGCGTCATCGATGCCATGGTCCATCCGGATTTTGCGAGTCAGTTCCCAGATGATCTGCTGAAAAGATGCATGTCATCCGCAAGGCAGGTAACGCCTCTGCGCATGACTCCAAGCCCGTTCCACCGGAACAAGCGGAACGTATTGTCCGACATCTCTTCGATGTGCTTGTGCGGGTAGCAAAAAGGTTTAGTACGAAGCCCCTGCCGCCCGTCGCTCCTTTTGACGTTGCAATTTTGCGCGCAGCACCCAAGCAGGCGGCACAGTCGCGGCAGCAACTGCTCGCGTTACAGCGAGAACTGGATCGCCTGGCGGCAGAGTCGGATGGCTTCCGGTTGCAGCTCTCTGAAGCAGAAGCTGCTCAGCTGGCGTTAGAAAGAGAGTTAGCCGAGCAGGCGCGTGAGAAGGCCGCTGCGCAAGAGACTGCAGATGATGCGTTACGAGAAGCACGTGAGGCGCGAGAGCGTGTCAAGCACTTGGAAGCTGAGCTGCGCGAACGCTATCTAGAGCAGCAAGAAGCTGTTCGGGCATCTGAGGAAGCTAGCGCGGTTGACCTCCCGCCGCTCGCGCGTAGCGAAGCGGATACCCGTCGTGACATCATCGATCCGATGCTCGCAGATGCTGGTTTCAGTGTGGCGGGCGGGAACCTTACTGTCGAGTACCCGATTGAAGATCTTTACATTGACTACGTTGCGTGGGGCACAGATGGTCAACCCCTGGCTATTATTGAGGCGAAGAAGACGGAACGCAGCATCAACGATGGGCGCGTTCAAGCTGAGGACTATGCCGAGGCGTTGGGTCGCAAATTCGGTCGAGTCCCGCTGGTTTTCTATACGAATGGGCATGACGTGCGTTTCTGGGACCGGGACGCGGAACTGCCCGGTGGTTACTGTTACGAAGCGCGGCAGGTAGAGGAATACCCCACAGCGGCCGCCATGGAGGAGCTCATTCGGCGGCGCGGTAAGCGTCAGCCTCTGGAGACAACGGAGCTATCCGACATTGCGGCGCGGCCGTACCTACAGCAAATGCTGCGAGCCGTGAGCGAGCGCTTCGCGGCGGGGCATCGCAGGGCTCTGCTTGTTATGGCCACGGGTACCGGAAAAACGCGTGTATCCATCTCGTTGGTGAAGATGCTTATGGAGGCCGGTTGGGTGCGCAATGTGCTCTTCCTGGCTGACCGCTAGGCGTTGGTACGCCAGGCGCATTCGGCATTTGTGGAGCATTTGCCGGGCTCCAATCCTGTGAATCTGCTTGCCAACAAAGAGGCGACGGGTCAGGTGTACGTGAGCACCTACAACACCATGATTGACATGGTTGGGCCCACCGAGCGTTTCGGTTCTTTTGACTTCGATCTCATCGTGGTAGACGAGGCACACCGATCGATTTATCAGCGCTACCGGCGTCTCTTCGAATATTTCGATGCCGCGGTTGTGGGCCTTACCGCCACGCCACGTTCAAACGTGGATCACAATACGTACCGCTTTTTCGGGTGTGAGCCAGGTGCGCCGACCGGGTACTACGGCTTGGATAAAGCCATCGAAGATGGCTACCTTGTGGCGCCGAAGTTATTCCGGGGTGACAGCTTGTTCATGCGGCAAGGCGTGAAGTATTCGGAGCTCAGCTCGGAAGAACAGCTTGAATGGGATATGAAGGATTGGGGCTCAGACGAGTCAGGAGATCCTCTGGAGGCGCCAGGTGAGATCACGTCGGCGGAGATGAACCGGGTGCTCTATAACCTCGACACCATCCGACAGGTTCTCGCTCAGGTCATTGAGCGTGGAATCAAGGTTGGCGGAGCTGATCGCCTGGGTAAGACGATTATCTTTGCGCGTACGCAGCGTCACGCGGAGCTTATCGCCGAAGTCTTCAGGACGCTTTTGCCTCCAGCGGCAGGAACGCGCTGTGAAGTCATTACGCATGGAGTCAAGGACGCCGAGGGACTCATCGATCGGTTTAAAGACCCTGCGAGTGGGCTCGATGTCGCGGTGAGCGTGGACATGCTCGATACCGGTATCGATGTACCTGAAGTGCTCAACTTGGTCTTTTTCAAACCCGTCCATTCGCCGGTGAAATTCTGGCAGATGGTGGGGCGCGGCACACGACTATGTCCTGACCTCTTTGGTCCTGGCGCAGATAAGCAGGAGTTCTTCATCTTCGACTATTGCGACAACATCGATCAGTTCGAAGGAACAGAAGATTTCAGCTCAGCTACAGGCTCAAAGCAAACCTCAGTAGTTGAGCGGGGCTTCGCGAAGCGTATTTTGCAGCTTCAGTATCTCGAGGGAGAAGATCGGGCCGCAGTAGTGGAGAGCCTTCTTGCGGACCTCCGTTCGGTTCCGGAAGACAGCGTGCTCGTGCCTCCTGCCTCCAAACCATACTTAGCGAGGTATAAAGTCTCTGGTGCCTGGAATGGCATCCGAGGTGACGCAGCCAGCCTTGCCATTGATCACCTCGCGCATTTGCCCATGGCGCGTGCCGGTGAGGAAGAACAGGCGCGACGCTTCGACTTGTTGTTGTGGACTCTCGAACTTGGCTTGTTCGAACCAGACCCACGTCAAGTACCGAATTTTAAGAAACTGGCGGTGCTCGTTGAGGCCTTGCTCGATAAAACCACTATCCCTGCTGTCGCGTAGCAGGCCCCGCTGCTGGAGGAAATGTCTGCTCCGGATTGGTCAACGAACGCTACCTACGAGGAGCTCGAGCTTGCGCGTCGGGCCTTGCGTGGACTTATCAAGACGATTGACCGTGGTAAGCGAAAAGCAGTCATCACCGACTTCGAGGACGAGCTTGGCGGTCTCACGGCAGTAGAAGTGACCGCGACAGGCGGTACGGAAATCGAGGCTTCTGTCGTGGAGGAACGCCTACGCCAAGCCCTCGAGGCGGAAGCTGCGACCAACCTGTCCTTGCGTAAACTGCGGTCGGGCAAGCCTATTAATACGTACGATGTTTATGAGCTTGAGCGTCTGGTGGCAGAGTGCCACGTTGAAGGCGCTGAACAGCTACGTGAATCTCATGTCGAGGAATCGATCGGACGCTTCTTGCGCGGAATCGTGGGGATGGATGAGCCGGCCGTGTGCGCTGAATTTGATGCCATTCTTGCAGATACCACGCTGAATTCTGTGCAGATTCAATTCGTGGATCTGCTGGTGGGTTACATTGCGCGCAATGGTGTTCTTGAGACAACAGAGCTAACGTGGTCACCGTTTGATGAATATGGCAACGTGGTTGACATTTTCCCGGACAATACGGTGCGCGCCATCGGGCAGGGAATCCGCCAGCTGACGCTGAGCGCGGAAGCAGCTTCGTAAGCGACAACAGTCGATGCGCGTCGGCGATACTGTCTTACTGCGTTAGCCACAACGCGGTCCGGGAGTGTCAATCTCGTATGGGATACTCGCAGTATGGCAGCAAAGTCATCGATGTCGTATCCCAAAAGACTGCATCTGGCTAGCCTGGCCTTGGCAGACGGCGCTTCTCGTGAGGAACTAGGACTTGGCGCTACGTGGCGGATTGTCGACGAAGCGCGCGTTCTGGGGACAGGGGAGGAGGGCTTCATTCGTGCGAGTGCCGCGCTGCTGGAGTTTCGTGCACATCGTCATGCCGGCGTCCACGTGCGGCGCGACGGCGCAGAACCAGACGTGGTGTGGCTGCGCGTGGGCCCGACGCTCTCGCCGTGCCGCATTCTGCATGTGGAGCGCGCCCCGCGACGGACTGTCCTCGTTTATGGGACGCTGCCCGGGCACGTTGAGTGTGGCGAAGAGGCGTTCCTCATCGAGCATCGCGCCGATGGCAGCGTCGTAGGCAGGTGCGTCGCGTTTTCCCGCCCCGATCGCTGGTTCGCGCGGCTGGCTCCGCACCTCGCGGCCGCCGCGCAGAGCCTCGTTACCCGGCGCTATCTAGCGGGGATGGGGCGCTAGCTCACACGCGAATCCACTCGCGGTCGATGGCGTCGAGCTCCCACGCTTCGGCCTCCGTGCGCACGACGTTGCGCGCCAAGGGGATTTGGTGCGAGGCAGACTCGAGGATGTGCATGAAGTAGCCCGCGGTGTTCGGAATAGCGAGGGTATCTCCCACGGCGATGCCGTCTGGAAAATCCAGGGCACGCCGCAGGATGACTTCGTCTTCGATGCAGTAGGCGCCCACCAGGAACCCGGTGCGGGGCGCGCGCTCGACCTCTCCGGCTGTGGGGACGAGGAAGGGATCGAGGAGGAGGTCATCGGCGGCCGTGCGGCATTGCGTGCGGTTCATCGCGAGGCCGATGAGGGGTAGCCCGTCCGAGCGCTCTTTGAGGAAGGACACCTCTGCGAGAATCATTCCGCACCCATCGAGCAGGCTGCGTCCCGGCTCGAGGTGAAGCGCGATGGAGTGTTCGCGCAGCGCGGTCGCAGCGGTGCCGTAGCCGGAAACCTTGCCCTTGAGCAACTGGGTGAACCACTCGCCGCGCGTGGGCGTTTGCCAGAACGGATACGTGTTGGTGAGCGGATCATTTTTCCACGTAAAGGGTTCGCCCGTTCCCGCGCGCTGGCGTTCGATGCGGTCGCGGTACTGCTCCCATTGTGTCTCGTGGAGGAGATAGCTCATGGGAACGCCTCCGCCGATGTCGATGAAGCTCGCGGGATGACCGGCCGCGCGCAGCGCCTCCACGAGCGTGATGGCTTCGGCGAGAGCGAGACGGCGGTCGGATTCGGCGTACCCGTGGAGATGAACATGGACGCCGACTGCCTCGACGGTGTCAGGCCAGTCGATGCTGCGCCAGACGTCGAGCCGTTCGCCGAAGCGCGTTGGCGGCAATACGGTGGGATCCGGTGCCAAGCGGGGCGCGATGCGCGCTGGGGTACCGAGGGCGGCGATACGTTCCAGCTCGTCGCGGCTATCGCAGGAGATCACCACGCCGGCTTTCACCGCCGTGCGCAACAGCCGCTCATCCTTGATGGCCGCGCTGAGAATGACATCTTTCGGTGGGACACCAACGGCGAGGACCTGGCGCAGTTCGTTGAGGCTCGCCACGTCGACGCCGTGGCCAGCAGCCCGCGCCGCGCCAACGAAGGCGAGCGCTTTGTTGGCCTTGCGCGCAAAGAAAACACGGGTGTCGACGCCGAGTGCTGTCCCCGCGTCGACAAGTTCGGCAGCATTCCGCGCCAAAGGCCGGGGATCAAGAACGTTGACGGGCGAGCCGTGCTTTTCGATGAGTGCCCGAACGGCGTGCGGATCTGCGATAAGCTCCTGCATCCACGGCTCGAGACGGGGCGCGAGCGGCACCGTTCCGTGGACGGCGAGCGGACGCGGCGGCTCCGTGGGCTGACCTGGCTTCTGCGACGACGAGGCTGTCATGGGTGTCCTACTTTCTCCGCCCACTGCGGGATATCTGAATGCACGGTGCGATTGAGCGAGTCATGCCCCGGAAGCTCACGCTCGTTCATGCGCCCGATGGTGACGACTCCAGGCACGTCTTGGAACGGCGCGGGTTGGCCCTGCGGCGCAATCGTGGCGTCGATGAGTACGTCTATGTGCGGGCCATGCCCCTCGAGCCACGCGTCGATGACATCAGGGCGGCCCAGGTAGGTGGTGTCGACAATCCTAGAGTCGATGAGGGAAAGCACCGCGTCAGCCGTCACCGGCGGCGGTCCGAACGCCACACGCTCAAGCGTCCGCGCGAGTTCGACGAAGCCATGAATCGGACCGGCCTGCGCATGCGTGTCGACGAATTCTTGGAACAATCCCCGAAACGCGGCGCCGACGGCAGCAGCCGGAGTCAGTGCGTGCTCGCCACGCGCCACGGCCAGGGAAGTCCGAAACTCGGCCACGGCATCACCCGTGAAATCCTCGCCAACGAGCACCTCGGCGAGTGATTCTTCTGAGAAATCTCGCAGTGACTGAGCCGCGTTGACGAGAACTTCCCGCACCGCATCCGCGTCCCGTGCCGCGCGGGCCTGCGCATGGAGGGCCGGAGAAAACGTCGGTGCAGGACGCGCAGGATCCGGCTTGACCTCCATGAAGCGGCCGCTGCGGCTTACCGGATAAATCGTCTCCGCAGTGTCTCCGTAGCGTAGGCAGACATCGATGAAGGTGAGGGCCGCACCGCGGACGCCGATCAGGCGCGGCTGCGACGGAACGGTGGCGCCCCAATACAGCCCCGTGACGGGAACCCGGCTGCGCTGGTGCGTGAGCGCACCGGGATGGTCATGCGCATGGCCGGTGCACTGAAGAACATGATCGAAAGTCTCGCCGTCGACCGCGAATCCGGCGTCCGTGCGGTGTACTGAGGCCACGCGGCGAGCGATATGGTGCACGGAGCTGTCCGGAGGAAAGCGTCGCACAGCGTCGTTCCAACAATCGATGAGGTACTCGCCAACCACGGCGCGCGGCGGGAACGGGTCGAGGTCCAGGTCACCGTGGCGAGCGCGCCAGGCGTCCAACGTGTCACGCTGAGTGGTGACGATGGAGGAGGTGACGTTGAGCCGCCAACATCGGGGTTGATCAGGGCGATAGACGGCCCCGGCTCCCGCTGGATAGGGATCAAAGACAGTGATGTCGACGGGCACCGCGGTGTGCTCACTGAGTTCCTCTACGGCCCAGAGGCCACGCGGTCCGCCGCCAATGATGGCGATCTTGAGCGGCGGAGTCATTCGGATCCCCAGTCGTCTACTCCGCGCGCGAGGTCGGCCGCAGAGATGTCGAAGCGTTCGGTGACCCAGGCATCGTTGTAGATGGTGTCGAGGTAAGGCTGACCGCCGTCATGGAGCACCATCGCCACCGTGGAACCAGAGGGCAGCTCTGCTGCACGCTCGAGCAAAGCGGCCACGACGGCTCCGCTCGAGGCGCCGGCGAGGACGCCCTCACAGCGTGCCAAACGACGTGCGCCGATGATCGCCTCGAGGTCAGGAACACGCGCGATAAGAGAAGGCTCAAAACTTTGGGAAAGTTCCGTGACCACACCAGCGCCGTAGCCGGGAAGGAGGCGGGTACCGCGCGCGCCGCCGTAGAGAACTGATCCTTCCGCGTCGACGCCGATGGTTTCTGTGTCCGCGCCGAGCTTGGTGAGTTTGCGCACGCAGCCGCCGAGCGTGCCGGTCGTGCTCATCGCGACCAGGAGATGGCTGGGCGGCGCACCGAGCTGCTCGATGATCTCGGCCATGGTGCCCTCGGAATGCGCGTGGAATGCAGCCTGATTGGCGTACTGATTGAGATTAAAAGCATCTGGAATCTCCTGCAGGAGCTCCTGCACGCGCGACCGGCGTGCGGTGAGCCAATCACCGTTGTCAGGATCAGGGTGCTCGAGCATGTCCACGCGAGCTCCGTAGGCTTCCATTGTGGCCACCGTGGAGCGATTGACGCGTGGATCGACGACACAGACGAAGTGCATGCCAGCCAGATGCGCCTGGCGTGCCAGGGCCATTCCGAGATTGCCGGAGGAGGACTCGATGAGCGTGGATCCTGCGCGAATTTCGCCGGCGTCGAGAGCTGCTTCGATAAGGGCCTGAGCGGTGCGGTCTTTGGCAGAGCCGCCGAGGTTGAATTGCTCGAGTTTCGCGAAGACGCGGATATCGTCGCGGGGATTGATGCGGTCGAGCCGCATGAGGGGAGTGCTGCCGATGGGCGGTTGCGCTGACGAATAGACGCGAGAAAAGGTCATATTTCAACGGTACTGGTCATCGTCTCCGCGTGCAGAGATTGTCAGCCTGTTCCTGCGCGAAGAAGAATAAATTGCGACGGTGCCGCCGTTGACGCGACGCCGTGCCCTATGTCGCAACTCGTGTCGAAGTACTAACCCAGGGGCAGGATATTGTCGATGCAGTACCAGAATCCCTGCGGATTGGCGATAGGCATTGCGCTGAGTACGAAAGCTTGGCTGGCAGCGGAGCCCGTGTACGTCGCTGCGATGGGATACTGACCGGGCCTGGGCGGTAGTCCTGTCTAACGGATTTCCTGGTAAGCGTCCAAGGCGGCCTGCCGCGACTCCTTGAGGTCCACGATGGGCGGCGGGCTAAGCGGCGGTGCCCACTGGCGCACGTAGGTGCCGTCGGGGTCGAACTTGCTGGCCTGCAGCTGCGGGTTGAAGATACGGAAGAAGGGCGAGGCGTCGTCACCGCAGCCGGCAATCCATTGCCCGTTGAAGGGGTTGGAGGCGGGATCGGCGTCGACTAGCGTGTCCCAAAACCACTCCTCGCCGTGACGCCAGTGGATGCCGAGGTTCTTCGTCAGGAACGAGCTAACGACCATGCGCACGCGGTTGTGCATGTAGCCGGTCTGCCAGAGCTCGCGCATGCCGGCGTCGACAAGCGGGATGCCCGTTTCGCCCGTGCGCCAGGCTTGTAGCTCCGGCAGGGGATGCGGGCGCGGGTCTTTTCCGGAGGTGTCGATTCCGCCGCCGTCCCAGTACCAATCGAAGTTGCGGAACTTCTCCCGCACAGGCTCTGTTGCGAGGTCGGGGACGTGGTAGAGGCGGTGCCAGGCGAAGTCGCGCCAGAGCAGCTCAGAGTGAAAGCTCGAGGCGTCTGTCGGCAGGGCACTTGCAAATTGCCAGACTTCCCGCGCGGAAACCTCGCCCCAACGCAGGTGGGGTGAAAGTCGAGAGGTTGCGGGGCGTGCGGGGAAGTCGCGGCCTTTGTCGTAGTCAGAGAGATCAAGCGATGCGAGTCTGTCGCGGGCGGCTTTTTCGCCAGGCGTCCAGTACTCGGCCAAAGACGCAGCCCAGCCGGGCGAGGGGAGCTCCTCCCAGGCGATAGCACCGGGGCCCTGGAGGGCTGGAACGTCGAGGGCGGATTCCAAAGTATCTTGCAAAACCTCGCGAGCGGCACGGGCGAAGGCGCTGTAGACCTTAAAGGGTTTAACGGCGTGTGGCTCTACCAGGCAATGGGCAGCAAACGAGTGGGCCTCAAGGCCTTGAGCGAGGAGGGTGTCTTTGACGGCGGCGTCGATTGTCGGTAGATGATAGCGCCGGTTCCAGCACACCGCCGAGACCTTGTGGGTGGCGGCGAAGGCAGGAAGGACCGAGCGCGCGTCGCCGTTTAGCCTGTACAACGGCACGTTATAGGAAGCAGGGTTAGCTGCTAGACGGGAAAGAGAACGCTCCCTCCACCATGCAGTCGCGCTGCCCAGTGGGCGGCTACCCGGGTATGCGGGCTCGTCCAGGACGCAGGCAATCACCTCGCCGCGGGAAGCCGCCCACGTGAGCGCGGGGTTGTCGTGAAGACGGAGATCGTCGCGGAACCAATGCAGAGTGGTCATAGTGGAAAGCTCATGGCAAAGCCAGCGATTTGGTTTTTAAGCAGGGCGCTTGTAAGCTTGCCTGCGAAGTTTGAACAGGCCATGTGCCTGACCAGGTTTCACCGAAGACCGTCGGTCATCCGGAAACGGATCGAAGGTTCCCAACTCAATGGGGCGGCCCACGCAGGAGACACTTTGCGATTAATCGCGGCATTTTCTTATGCCGCGCGCCCTGTGCTCTTGCACGGGGCATTTTTTATTGAAGATGTCTCGACGGAAATTTACAGAGATGTTTCGAAAGGAGGCGAAGTAGAACATGGCAAACCCGAAGAACACCGCAGATCTCGCGGAGCTCAAGGAGAAGCTCGCTGGCGCTGAGTCCATCGTGCTGACCGAGTACCGCGGCCTGACCGTTTCCCAGCTCCAGGAGCTGCGTAACAACCTCGGCTTTGACGTTGAGTACTCCGTCGCCAAGAACACCCTCTTCAAGATCGCCGCTAACGAGGCTGGCATCGAAGGTCTTGACGACAAGCTGACTGGCCCGACCGCTATTGCGTTCATCAAGGGCGAGGCAGTGGATGCCGCTAAGGTCATCAAGAAGTTCGCTGATGACAACAAGGCATTCGTCGTCAAGGGCGGCTACATGGACGGCAACGCTCTTACCGCAGAGCAGGTTGCTGCCATTGCCGAGCTGGACAACCGCGAGACCACTCTCGCAAAGCTGGCTGGCGCTATGAAGGGTTCTATGGCAAAGGCTGCGGCCGTATTCAACGCTCCTGCAACCAAGATGGTCCGCACTGCTGCGGCCCTGCAGGACAAGAAGGCTGCCGAAGCTTAAAGTCGCCGCATAAGGCGCGCAAACTAAAACACAACAATCTGGGTCAGAAACTGGCCCAAAAGAAAGGATGGCCATCATGGCTAAGCTCACCAAGGACGAGCTCATTGAAGCTTTCAAGGAAATGACCCTCATCGAACTCTCTGAGTTCGTTAAGGAATTCGAAGAGGTCTTCGACGTTGAGGCTGCTGCTCCGGTTGCAGTTGCAGCTGCAGGCGCACCGGCTGCTGGTGGCGCTGCTGAGGAAGAGAAGACCGAGTTCGACGTCGTTCTGACCGACGCTGGCGCAAAGAAGATCGGCGTCATCAAGGCTGTTCGCGAGATCGTTTCCGGCCTGGGCCTGAAGGAAGCTAAGGAGCTCGTTGAGGGTGCACCTAAGGCTATCCTCGAGGGCGCTTCCAAGGACGACGCTGAGGCTGCAAAGGCTAAGCTCGAAGAGGCTGGTGCTTCCGTCGAGCTCAAGTAATTTAGCTTGCTACGACCCCGTTTCCCTTTTTGGGAGGCGGGGTTGTTCCCGTTTTGGGAGGCTTTGCACTTTACCTGTCCAGACCCGCGTGCGAATTCCAAAGCAGGCGACCACGGCCTGTAGAATAAGCCACCATGCTGCCCAAATCCCGTATCTTTTCCGTCCTGTTGCTCGGCCTCGGCGTTGCGTTGATCGCCGCCGGACTCGCGGCACCGAGGTTCCTCGACTTCGAACCGCGCCTGCCGCTGGACCTCGAGAAGACCACGTGGACGCTCATCGATGACTCTGCCAAGTCGCAAGTGGTCACCGGAGAGGGGACCAGCGCCTACGAAGGGCCCATGACCTATCAGCTCAACATGGAAATGCAGGACCCTTCAGGCGATGAGAAGGTCACCGTACGCATCGGCGAGTCCGCTATGCGCGGGGACAGCGGCGAGCTCGCAGACTTGAGCATGGCCCGGGTGTGGAGCTACCCCATGGATCGCTTAAGCGGGCAGGCGCTTGACGACGCCACCCTTACGCACACCCTCGGCAGCCCCACGGCGAAGGTCACGGTGGACGGCAACTGGATGAAGTTCCCAGCCTCGACTGAGCAGACGACCTACCCAGTCTTCGACCCGTACTTGCGCAAGGCGGCCGACGCCGTCTTTGAAGAGGAGATGGACATCGACGGCCGTACTGTATATCGCTTTCACCAAGAAGTAGAGCCAACTAATCTCGCAACTCTGTACCCAGGGCAGACCACGACCATTTTCCGCAACGAGGACGACTCCACTGAGCAGGGATACCTGTTTCACAAGTCGACACGCGACTTCTACGTGGATCAAGCGACCGGCTTGGTGGTAGGAATGGACGTGGCCATCGATGACTATTGGGGCGACCGCACTGGTGCGGGCCGCGAGACTCAGTTCATGTTCGAGGGCAAGACTTCCGAAGAGGATCGCTCAGCATTCCTAGCGGAGGCCGCAAAGTTCCCGAAGCCGGCAGTCGGTAATGCTGTCCGCTGGGGCAGCTTGGGCCTTGGAGCGCTCTTGGCACTGATCAGTCTGATTGGATCGCTGGGTGCTTTCTCGCGTCGCCGCGGGTAACGACACGCAAACTTCAGCCTTTACATGGTGAGAGTTTTCATATAAGCTATATCGTTGCGCTGGAATCTGGATCTTCAGTGCACATTTAGCCTTTCAAGTAGGTGATGGCAAAACCGACTTGACAAGGTGATTTTGTGCTTTCTGAACCCAGAAATTCCACAGCAGACCGAATGCTAAAATTACCAGCGGTTTTGCACCTCGTCGGCCAGGGCGAGGAGGCAATCCGCGTGAGGTGCTGGAAGGACCCATCTTGGCAGTCTCCCGCCAGACCAAGTCAGTGGCCAATATCCCTGGAGCCCCGAAGCGATACTCGTTCGCCAAAATCAGCGAGCCGATCGCCGTCCCGGGCCTCCTTGATCTACAACTCGATTCCTTCGCATGGCTGATCGGCACGCCTGAGTGGCGTGAACGCGAGCAAGCCGAGCGCGGTCCAGAGGCTCGCGTCACCAGCGGCCTTGAGGACATCCTTGAGGAACTGTCTCCGATTCAGGATTACTCGGGCAATATGTCCCTGTCCCTGTCGGAGCCTCGCTTCGAGCCGGTGAAGAACACCGTCGACGAGTGCAAGGAAAAGGACATTAACTACTCCGCGCCGCTGTACGTGACCGCAGAGTTCATCAACAACGACACCCAGGAGATTAAGTCTCAGACCGTCTTCATCGGCGACTTCCCGATGATGACCGAAAAGGGTACGTTCATCGTCAACGGCACCGAGCGTGTTGTCGTTTCCCAGCTGGTTCGCTCCCCGGGCGTCTACTTCGATCAGACCATCGATAAGTCCACCGAGCGTCCGCTGCACTCCGTGAAGGTCATTCCTTCCCGCGGTGCATGGCTGGAATTCGACGTCGACAAGCGCGACACCGTCGGCGTTCGTATCGACCGTAAACGCCGCCAGCCGGTGACCGTTCTGCTCAAGGCCCTTGGTTGGTCCGAGCAGCAGATCAAGGATCGCTTCGGCTTCTCTGAGCTCATGATGTCCACCCTCGAGTCCGACGGCGTTGCAAACACCGACGAGGCTCTGCTGGAGATCTACCGCAAGCAGCGCCCAGGCGAGCAGCCGACCCGCGAGCTCGCTCAGTCCCTGCTGGACAACTCCTTCTTCCGCGCAAAGCGCTACGACCTCGCAAAGGTGGGCCGCTACAAGGTCAACCGCAAGCTGGGTCTCGGCGGCGACCACGACGGTCTCATGACCCTCACCGAAGAAGACATCGCTGTCACCCTCGAGTACCTGGTTCGCCTCCACGTCGGCGAGCGCGAGATGATCGCACCTAACGGTGAGACCATCGCGATCCACACTGACGATATCGACCACTTCGGTAACCGTCGTCTGCGTACCGTGGGCGAGCTCATCCAGAACCAGATCCGCGTTGGTCTGTCCCGTATGGAGCGCGTTGTGCGTGAGCGCATGACCACCCAGGATGCTGAGTCCATCACCCCGACCTCGCTGATTAACGTGCGTCCGGTTTCTGCCGCCATTCGCGAGTTCTTTGGTACCTCGCAGCTGTCCCAGTTCATGGACCACAACAACTCCCTGTCTGGTCTGACCCACAAGCGCCGCCTGTCCGCACTGGGCCCAGGCGGTCTGTCCCGTGAGCGCGCCGGCATTGAGGTCCGAGACGTTCACGCTTCTCACTACGGCCGTATGTGCCCGATTGAGACTCCTGAGGGTCCGAACATTGGTCTGATCGGCTCCCTGGCTTCCTACGCTCGCGTGAACGCCTTTGGCTTCATCGAGACCCCGTACCGCAAGGTTGTTGACGGCAAGGTCACCGACCAGGTCGAGTACCTCACCGCGGATGAGGAAGACAAGTTCGCTATTGCACAGGCTGAGCTCGAGAAAGATGCTGATGGCACCATCATCGGCGAGCGTATCGAGGTCCGTTTGAAGGACGGCGACATCGGAGTTACCGACGCTTCCGGCGTCGATTACGTTGACGTTTCCCCGCGCCAGATGGTTTCCGTGGCAACCGCCATGATTCCGTTCTTGGAGCACGACGATGCTAACCGTGCGCTGATGGGTGCGAACATGCAGCGCCAGGCTGTGCCGCTGGTTCGTTCCGAGGCACCTTTTGTTGGTACCGGTATGGAGCAGCGCGCGGCTTACGACGCCGGCGACCTCATCATCACCCCGAAGGCTGGTGTTGTAGAAAATGTCACCGCAGACCTCATCACCATCATGGATGACGAGGGCCAGCGCGACACCTACATGCTGCGTAAGTTCGAGCGCACCAACCAGGGCACCAACTACAACCAGACCCCGCTTGTTGAGCTTGGTCAGCGCGTCGAGGCCGGCCAGGTTCTGGCTGACGGCCCAGGTACCCACAACGGTGAGATGTCCCTCGGCCGTAACCTGCTGGTTGCGTTTATGCCGTGGGAGGGCCACAACTATGAGGATGCAATCATCCTGAACCAGCGCATCGTGGAAGAGGATATCTTGACCTCCATCCACATCGAGGAACATGAGATCGATGCCCGCGATACCAAGCTGGGCCCCGAGGAAATTACCCGCGAGATCCCGAACGTCTCTGACGATGTTCTGCGCGACCTGGATGAGCGAGGCATCGTTCGCATCGGTGCTGACGTTCGCGCAGGCGACATCCTCGTCGGTAAGGTCACCCCGAAGGGTGAGACCGAACTGACCCCGGAGGAGCGCTTGCTGCGCGCCATCTTCGGTGAGAAGGCTCGCGAGGTTCGCGATACCTCCATGAAGGTTCCTCACGGTGAGAACGGCAAGGTCATCGGCGTTGCGCGCTTCTCTCGCGAAGACGACGACGATCTGGCACCGGGCGTCAACGAGATGATCCGCGTTTACGTCGCTCAGAAGCGCAAGATCCAGGACGGCGACAAGCTCGCTGGCCGCCACGGTAACAAGGGCGTCGTGGGCAAGATCCTGCCTCCAGAGGACATGCCATTTATGGCTGACGGCACCCCAGTTGACGTCATCCTGAACACCCACGGTGTTCCGCGTCGTATGAACATCGGCCAGGTTCTCGAGGTGCACCTCGGCTGGCTGGCACACGCCGGCTGGAAGGTCGACGTTGCTGATCCAAAGAACGCTGAGTTGCTCAAGACCCTGCCGGAAGAGCTTTACGACGTCCCGGCTGGTTCCCTGACCGCAACCCCAGTGTTCGACGGTGCTTCCAACGAAGAGATTGGTCGCCTGCTGGCATCCTCTCGCCCGAACCGCGACGGCGACGTCATGGTTGACGAGCACGGTAAGGCACAGCTTTTCGACGGCCGCTCTGGTGAGCCATACAAGTACCCGGTTTCCGTCGGCTACATGTACATGCTTAAGCTGCACCACCTGGTTGACGAGAAGATTCACGCTCGCTCCACTGGTCCTTATTCCATGATTACCCAGCAGCCGCTGGGCGGTAAGGCACAGTTTGGTGGCCAGCGCTTCGGTGAGATGGAGGTGTGGGCAATGCAGGCATACGGCGCTGCCTACACCCTGCAGGAGCTCCTGACCATCAAGTCCGACGACGTCGTCGGACGTGTCAAGGTCTACGAGGCAATCGTGAAGGGCGACAACATCCCGGATCCAGGCATCCCGGAGTCCTTCAAGGTTCTCCTCAAGGAGCTGCAGTCGCTGTGTCTGAACGTGGAGGTCCTCTCCACCGACGGCACCCCGATGGAGCTGTCTGGCTCTGACGATGACGACATGGATAGTCCATCGCTGGGCATTAACCTGTCTCGCGACGAGCGTTCTGACGCTGACATCGCCTAAGACTCAAGAGCCAAGAGACTAAAGCTTTCTGGTCCGCCGTCCGATGGGGCGGCGGGCACACCGCATAAAGATTTTTAAAAGCCATCAACGTTCCCTGCACTATTCGTGGGGATGAAAGGGAGACATTACGTGTTTGACGTAAATCTCTTCGACGAGCTCCGCATCGGTCTGGCCACTGCCGATGACATTCGCCGTTGGTCCAAGGGCGAGGTTAAGAAGCCTGAGACCATCAACTACCGCACCCTGAAGCCGGAAAAGGACGGCCTGTTCTGCGAGCGCATCTTCGGCCCAACCCGTGACTGGGAGTGCGCTTGCGGTAAGTACAAGCGCGTTCGCTACAAGGGCATCATCTGTGAGCGCTGCGGCGTCGAGGTCACCAAGTCCAAGGTTCGCCGTGAGCGCATGGGCCACATCGAGCTGGCTGCCCCGGTAACCCACATCTGGTACTTCAAGGGCGTTCCTTCCCGCCTGGGTTACCTTCTGGACCTTGCTCCGAAGGACCTGGAGCGCATCATCTACTTCGCTGCCAACATCATCACCTCTGTTGATGAAGAGGCTCGCCACAACGACCAGTCCACCCTGGAAGCAGAGATGCTTCTGGAGAAGAAGGACGTTGAGGATGACACCGAGGCAGAGATCGCAGAGCGCGCTGCAAAGCTCGAGCAGGATCTGGCTGAGCTGGAGGCTGCTGGCGCAAAGGCTGACGCACGCCGCAAGGTCCAGAACGCTGCAGACAAGGAGATGCAGCACATCCGCGAGCGCGGCGAGCGCGAGGTCGCACGCCTGGATGAAATCTGGAACACCTTCCTGAAGCTGGCTCCGAAGCAGATGATCATCGACGAGACCATCTACGAAGAACTCGTCGACCGCTACGAGGATTACTTCACCGGCGGCATGGGTGCCGAGGCTATCCAGACCCTCATCCGCAGCTTCGATCTCGAGGCTGAGGCTGAAGAGCTCAAGGAAATCATCAACAATGGCAAGGGCCAGAAGAAGATGCGCGCGCTGAAGCGCCTGAAGGTCGTTGCAGCCTTCCTACGCTCCGGTAACGATCCGGCTGGCATGGTCCTGGATGCAATTCCGGTTATCCCGCCAGAGCTGCGCCCGATGGTTCAGCTGGACGGTGGCCGCTTTGCTACCTCCGACCTGAACGACCTCTACCGCCGCGTTATCAACCGCAACAACCGCCTCAAGCGCATGATCGATCTCGGTGCTCCTGAGATCATCGTGAACAACGAGAAGCGCATGCTGCAGGAGTCTGTTGACGCCCTCTTCGACAACGGCCGTCGCGGCCGTCCGGTCACCGGACCGGGCAACCGCCCGCTGAAGTCCCTGTCTGACTTGCTCAAGGGTAAGCAGGGTCGTTTCCGTCAGAACCTGCTGGGTAAGCGTGTTGACTACTCTGGCCGTTCCGTTATTATCGTCGGTCCGCAGCTGAAGCTCCACGAGTGTGGTTTGCCGAAGCTTATGGCTCTCGAGCTGTTCAAGCCATTCGTCATGAAGCGTCTGGTGGAAAATGACTACGCACAGAACATCAAGTCCGCTAAGCGCATGGTTGAGCGCCAGCGCCCTGAGGTGTGGGACGTTCTGGAAGAGGCTATTTCCGAGCACCCGGTGATGCTGAACCGTGCACCTACCCTGCACCGTCTGGGTATCCAGGCATTCGAGCCGAAGCTCGTTGAGGGTAAGGCAATTCAGCTGCACCCGCTGGCTTGTGAGGCGTTCAACGCTGACTTCGACGGCGACCAGATGGCAGTTCACCTGCCGCTGTCCGCCGAGGCTCAGGCAGAGGCTCGTGTCCTCATGCTCGCTTCCAACAACATTCTTTCCCCGGCATCCGGTAAGCCACTGGCTATGCCGCGTCTGGACATGGTTACCGGTCTTTACTACCTGACCATGGACAAGGCGGAGAGCGAGATCGGCGGCGAGGGTCGCTACACCGAGGCCACCGAGAACGGTCCGGCTACCGGCGTTTACTCCTCCTACGCTGAGGCAATCATGGCTCGCGACCGCGGCGTTCTAGGCCTGCAGGCCCCGATCAAGGTCCGCATCTCCCACCTGCGTCCGCCGGCAGAAGTTGAGGCTGAGCAGTTCCCTGATGGTTGGCAGAAGGGCCAGGCATGGATGGCTGAGACCACCCTTGGCCGCATCATGTTCAACGACTTGCTGCCTTGGAACTACCCGTACCTCGAGGGCGTCATGGTCCGTAAGGGCGGGGCTAAGAACTCCGTACTGCTCGGTGACGTCATTAACGACCTCGCTGCTAAGTACCCGATGATCACCGTTGCCCAGGTTCTGGACAAGATGAAGGATGCTGGTTTCTACTGGGCAACCCGCTCGGGCGTGACCATCACCATGGACGACGTTCTGGTCCTTCCGAACAAGACCGAGGTTCTCGAGTCTTACGAGAAGGAAGCACAGCGCATCGAGCGCAAGTACTGGGAGCAGGGTGCGCTTACCGAGCGTGAGCGTTACGACCGCCTGGTTGAGCTCTGGAAGGACGCTACCGACACCGTTGGTAAGGCAGTCGAGGATCTCTACCCGGATGACAACCCGATTCCGATGATCGTTAAGTCTGGTGCAGCAGGTAACATGCGTCAGATCTGGACCCTGGCCGGCATGAAGGGCATGGTCGTGAACTCCAAGGGTGACTACATCACCCGTCCGATTAAGACCTCCTTCCGTGAGGGTCTGTCGGTCTTGGAGTACTTCAACAACTCGCACGGTTCCCGTAAGGGCCTGGCCGATACCGCACTGCGTACCGCGGACTCCGGCTACCTCACCCGTCGTCTCGTCGACGTGGCACAGGACGTCATCGTCCGCGAAGAGGATTGTGGCACCCGCCAGGGCGTCCGCGTTCCGCTGGGCGAGCTGGTTAACGGCACCCCGGTATTCGATGAGCTGTGGGAGACCTCCGCTTCCGGCCGCGTTGTCGCTTCTGACGTCAAGGCTGAGGACGGCACCGTTGTTGCTGAGGCTGGCAGCGACCTGACTGAGGAGCTCACCGCACAGATCCTGCGCGCTGGTGTTACCGAGATTAAGGTTCGCTCCGTGCTGACCTGCCAGACCCCAGCCGGCGTTTGTGCGAAGTGCTACGGCAAGTCCATGGCCTCCGGCAAGCTCGTCGACATCGGCGAGGCAGTCGGCATTGTGGCTGCGCAGTCCATTGGTGAACCGGGTACCCAGCTGACCATGCGTACGTTCCACCAGGGTGGTGTCGGTGGCGATATTACCGGTGGTCTGCCACGTGTTCAGGAGCTCTTCGAGGCTCGTAACCCGAAGAACCGTGCGCCGATCGCTTCCGTTGACGGCACCGTGTCCCTGTCTGATGAGGGCAACTTCTGGACCCTGACCATCACTCCGGACGACGGTTCGGACAACGTGGTTTACGAGAAGCTGTCGAAGCGTCAGGGCCTGGCACAGGTCCGCCGCCCGATGGAGTCCAACCCGGATGCAATGATCGAGCGCTCCCTCCGTGATGGCGACCACGTCACCACTGGTGAGCGTCTGATGCGTGGTGCTGCGGACCCGCACGACGTGCTTGAGGTCCTCGGCCGCCGTGGCGTGGAGAAGCACCTCATCGACGAGGTTCAGGCTGTTTACCGTGCACAGGGTGTGGCCATCCACGACAAGCACATCGAGATCATCATCCGTCAGATGCTGCGTCGCGGCACCGTCATTGACTCCGGCTCCACCGACTACCTGCCGGGCGTTCTGGTTGACCTCTCCGAGGCCAAGCAGGTTAACGCCGCACAGGTTGCCGAGGGCGGCGAGCCAGCTCAGCTGCGCTCCGAGATCATGGGTATCACCAAGGCATCGCTGGCTACCGAGTCCTGGCTGTCCGCGGCCTCCTTCCAGGAGACCACGCGCGTGCTTACCGACGCCGCTATCAACAAGCGCTCTGATCAGCTCATTGGTCTGAAGGAGAACGTCATCATCGGTAAGCTCATCCCGGCTGGTACCGGTATCTCGCGTTACCGCAACATCTCCGTTAAGCCGACCGAGGCCGCACGCAACGCTGCGTACTCGATCCCGACTTACGGCGATTCCATCTACGGCGACGATGGCTTCGGTGAGTTCACCGGCGCTTCCGTCCCGCTTGATGAGGACTTCACCTTCTAGGACCTAGTCCTTAGCCCTTGAACACCAAAGGGAAACAAAGACCCGCACTTCAGTCACCACACACTGGTGGGGAAGAGGTGCGGGTCTTTTTGGTATGCGGGACTATTTAGCTGGCTTTTACGAATCCATCATGGTTGCACTTCTGCTGCGGGGGAAGAACGCCTTTTCAGCGGTTGGCCGTCGGGAAGGTAGGGAAGAACGTTTCTTTCGGTCGGGAGAGCCTTATGACCGTCATTTTGTGCCGTGCGCTGATTGAGAGGCCTGGGCAGTTGATTTGACCAACAATCATTGCCACGGGCCTGGCATTGGAGGCAGTTTTCCTTGCTTTCAAGTACACGCGGTTCACTATTCTTAGTGGGTGCTCGCTGGCGCTGCGGCAGTGATAGTTTCCGGAATTGCGACCTTCATCAGCATGAACCTTGCCCCGTATAAGGCCGCTAAGCAATTGCGCAGCAAAGCCATTCAGCTCCTCGTCACCGTCATGACCGTGGCGCCGTTGTCCTACCTACTGGCCATGGCGGTGAAGTCGGCGTTCTATAAATCTTCTTAGATTGAATCTCAGGTTGATACCCCCGTCAAGTCCCCCTCTATAGGCGTCTTGGCGGGGGTAACTCATATGCGACCTAATTTTCCAAACCAGATAAAGCTGTGAACGTCATGAATATTGGAACCGGCTTTGAGATGCGAATTTGCAGATTGTTGATAGCGGAAACCCTGTGACATGCGTGGACGCCGTTAACCGCCGACGAAATTAGCTTTTGCGGAGAGTGGCGGGGGGGGGGTAACGTCTCAGTATAGGGCCAGTC